>JBDTAW010000141.1:0-10505 GCA_039924445.1 Gemmatimonadaceae bacterium | reverse complement strand
CGGAGCCAACCTTTGCAGTTTGCACGTGCGCGTGAGCGACGTGACAAAACGGATGGGAGGTGACGCGAAAATGATGTTCATGATGAGTTTTCTGGCCGCAATGTTTTCTGGCGGCGGTTCGCAGGAGTGGACTTAGGGTTGTGGACGGGGGTCCTCGCTTATATATGAAACAGTCAGTTCGCACGTACATTTCGACACTAGCGCTGCTTGGCAGTGCTACCGTGGCCATCCTTGTCTGGGCTTCGCCGTTCGTCGACGCGCCTCAGATCAGTGCTGTGGCTACACTAAGCGTGATCGCACTGGGCACGCATATGATGGCGCACACCCTAACGCGCCACACGTCTGGTGCCGTGTCGTTTGTTCCATTCCTCGCATGTGCGAGTATTGCCCCGAACTGGCTGACGGTAGCCGGGGTCGTAATGGTTACGGTCATCGTGCAGGTGGTACGGAGCCGCCCGCTGGATCGCGCAGTGTTCAACACGGTGCAGCAGACATTTTCCATTGCTGCAGCGATACTTGTCTACAAGGCGTTTGGTGGCAACTCTGTGCTGACGTCCACTGGCTTGCCGTATCTCGCGTTTGTAGGGCTGTTCCTTGCATACACGAGCATCAATGGAGCGTCCGTGAGTGGGGTCGTCGCTCTGAACGACAGTCGACCATTCAGCGACGTATGGATTGAGAACAACATGGGAACGCTTGCATACGATATAATTGCGTTCCCAATGATTGTTGGCCTTGCATGGCTGTACGCAAAGTATGGCGCTCCCGGTGCCTTTTTGGTCGCGGCACTTCTACTTGGTTTGCGTGAGCTGTACAACGTGAACTTGCAGCTGGAGAAGGCTAACCAGGAACTCCTTGAGTTGATGGTGGCTGCAATTGAAGCGCGAGATCCGTACACGTCGGGGCACTCACGTCGCGTCTCGGAACATGCAAGAGTGATCGCGCAGATTATTGGTTTACGCACATCCGTCGCCAAGCGCATCGGGATTGCAGCGCTACTGCACGATGTCGGTAAAATTCATGAAGTGTTTGCGCCGATTCTTCTTAAGCCCGGTCGGCTGACCGAGGAAGAAAACGCTATTATGCAGACGCATCCCATAAAAAGTGAAGAACTCGTTTCGAAGGTATCGCAATTACGCGATATCGTCGCGGGTGTACGGCATCACCATGAGAACTGGGACGGAACGGGGTATCCAGATGGCCTAGCGGGTGATCGGATCCCGCTCGCGTCGCGCATTATAATGTTTGCAGACACCATCGATGCCATGACGTCAGATCGGCCGTATCGCAAAGCCCTGGATGCCGTCGCGGTGCGCTCCGAATTGATGAAGCACCGTGGTCGGCAATTCGACCCTGCTATTTGTGACGCACTGTTGAGCAGCGGCCGGTTTGAGGAATTGTTCAAATTCGCCCCGCATCAGTCACTACCGCATACCCAAGAAGTCCCAAGGCTGCGGCTCGCGTCACAGGCCTAACCGCGCAAGCTCGGCCACAATCTCTGGTGCGAGTGGCTGGCTATCGCGCCGCTCCGACCCCACGTAATTCTTGATGAAGGACTCTGCAGCGTCCTCCTTGCCTGTGTAGCGCAGGCCGAGGTACAAGGAATAACATTCGTAGTCTTGGGCCCCGACGGTACGCAAATTGTCGTTCAGCTCAGCGAGTGCACCCACAAGGACGCCAACACTTCCTGACGGCATTCCCCTGCCCATTTCGACACGAAGTTTCGTAGCTAGCGCTGCGCTCTGCAACATTGGTACTGAGTCCTCATGCAACCGATTGCCAGGTGCAGAGCCCAGCAATTGAGTCGCCGCTGACCAGTTGCCGTCGGCAGCATGTACTCTCGCGATCGCAAGTCGGAGCGCACGCTGTGAACGCAGTTCGCTTTTGGGGCGTCGAAGTGCAGCATACTTAGCAACCCAGGCGCGCGCTTCGTCTATACGGTCGCCATCGATGTGCATCTCGATCAGCCTGTCGCAGGCTTCTGATGCTAGGTCGTAGCATGCTAGTCGCACCGCAATATCAAACAATTCTGCACACACAGCTTCACTCTCGGTCGCGGCACCACTGCGACGCAAGGCGCTGGCGCAATTCAGCATGACTGTCATCCGATGTCGCGGGGGTAGCGTTTGTTTGGCTACAAACAGGAGCTCTCTGGCAGTTGATGCGCTTGTACGGACGTCCCCACGAATTGTGCTATACATCATTGTAAACATGAGCCGGTCTTGCGGACGCACTTCGGCGGAGTACAGCATCGATCCAACTTGATGGTACACATCGTCCATGGAATACAGGTCTCCAACATTAGTGGCGAGAGAGAACGCGGTGATAGCAGCTCGGATTCGATGCGACGCATCAGCGCCGTGTGAGTGTACGCATTTGAGCGTCTGCTGCAGTGCGGCCTTCCAGTCACGGTGGACATTGCGCTGCGCGCTGAGTTCGCAAAGTTCGAGGTCATCGTGAACGCTGTCCGTCATGAGAAACGTATTCTCGAGTGCGCGGACTTCCGCCGCAGCAGTTAGGAAGGCGCGCCAGTCGTGAGCTACATATAGTGACTGCGCCATAACCCGGAGAACGGTGGCGCGGCTTGCACCAGTCGTACACTTTGCCAGCGTTGCTTCGCAGCGCTTGATTGCATTACTTACGAGCCCCATGTCATGCAGGTGGCGGGCGCATGCAATGGCGGCGCTGATGGAGCGTTCCACCTGGCCCGCGGCGTGCCAGTGTTCGGCACAGTCCCAGAGTCGTTCCGCTGCCTGGTCGTCTGAGTTGGTGGATTCCATGGCCCGCGCTGCCGCATGATGCAGCAGGGCGCGCCCTTGTGCCGAGAGCGTTCTTGTAGCCGCGCGACCGATGAGATCGTGACGACAGATGACTGGTGCAGAAGCTGCTCCGTCCAGGCCGGACGCTGTCAACAGTCCCGCCTCCCCCAATTCCTCGATGGACGAAAACAGCGTATGCATGGGGAATTCCAGCACTTGCTGCAGCAGATCAACCGTACTGTACTTGCCCAGTATCGCAGCCGCCTGAATCACGCGGAGAGCGTCCGGACGGATGTACGCAAGCCGAGCCTCTACCAGTGCAACAAGTGATGGTGGTGCGGAATACTGTTCGCCCGTTGTCACCCAGTAGTTGACGAGTTCTTCTATGAAGTACGGGTTGCCATTTGCGGTATCGATACACCATGCGAGGTATCCGTCGTCCGATTTGCGATCGAGTCTCGCGAGGTAGTTGCACACATGGGCTCGAGACGCGTCACGGTCAAGCGCCGGCAGTTCTTCAAGCCTGAAGCCGTCCGGAGCACCCCAGGCAGTGAATTGCCAGCCCAGCCGCGACGTGCAGAGAAGGAATATCGAACGCTCTGCCTTGTCGACAATCGTACGCAGCAGGGACCAGGAGGCTGGATCGATCCAGTGGATGTCTTCAATAACCAGCAGCAGCGGTTGTTCGTCGGCCACTGCGTCAACAAGATCGATTACCGAGGCCCGGATCGATGCGGTCAACTGTGCTGCACTATCACGGGAGCCTACGTCCATCGACTCAGACGTAAAATGCGTGATACGTGTGAGACATTCGATTGTGCTCGGGGCGCAGCCAGCGGCGCCGGGCAGCGACTGCAAGATCGGCACGGCCTGAATGAATACCGACAACGGGCGATGACTGTCCTGACGGTCGCACGGAGCCACGCAAACGGCCGCTCCGTGCTCGCTCATCCAGCTTGCGATTTCGCGGACCAGCCGACTCTTTCCAAGTCCTGCTGGTGCCGATATATAGGCAGCACATACATCACCCCCCAGCGCCTTTTTTGCGTCGTTTCGGAGCCGCTGCGCCGGGAGTTCGCGGCCAACGAGCGCAGTGTCCTGCTGCGCCGCAGACATCGAAGCGCGGGTTCGCCATCCGGCAGTCGTTGAGGCCTCGCGAAGCTGCTGAGCAACCGCTGGCGCGGAAGCGATGCGGATCTCGCGGCCAGGCAAGGTATAGGATTCGCGGGAGAGATTGTCCGCTGCGCGCGCACGGATTCTCAGGGCCGTCTCGTTCGCCGAGTCGAACTTCAGCGCCTGATTTGCAAGTGCAAACGCTGAGTTCCAGTCGTGTTCTGCAGCAGCTTTGGATGTGGCTCCGACAACTTCCTGCAGGACGCGAAGGCGAAGTTGATCACGCCAGTCATCGACCCAATCATTGAATGCTGGAGAGGAGCGAGGGGAGTATCCGGGGAGGATTGACAGGTCGCGTTCCGCGATTGCTCCAGGCGGCTCCTGCGAGAGCGAGTCGATGTCCATGATTGCGGCGTCGCGTGGCAACCAGATGCAGGAGGCGTCGTCGCGCTGGATCATGACGCCTTTTCCTCGGAGCTTGTGAATCAATTCGCTGAGCGAGTGCGCGGCGTCCGCCGAGCGCATGGTGGGCCAGAAGAAATTCTCGACGGTCCGGCGGGACACGCGCGTTCCACGCTCGCGTGTCAGGTAGGAGGCGAGCGCGAAGCACATGTCCGCGCGAGGGGTGATCGACGTGATCCCCGTGCGAATCAGGCACTGACCAAGGGCGTGGAACTCGATCAAGCAGAGGTTTCCGGGCTGTAGGAGCCCGAAAACTACGTCGTCGGACCATCGTTCGATATCGTACCGATGATTATTTAACGGTGTAGTCTACAGCGGTGGGATTTAGAACCGTTAGAAATATCTCGGTGGATGGCGCCAAGCCCGCACGCTGATAGCTGATATCGGAACCGATGATGGGCTTCCGGTGGCTGCCGGTTAGCAGGTCCTCGCCCATGGTACCATGTCGAGGCGTGCGAACGGGATTTCGCCGCCCGTCCGTTCGCAGACGCCGAACTTTTCAGGGTTGTGGTAGAGTCGCTCAAGTGCGGCGTCGATCTCGGCGAGGGTTGCGGTTTCCCGGTCAGCCATCACCGCGTCGAGCTCTTGCTGCATGGTGTCCGTACCCTGGTCGGCCATGTGGAGGGGCATTTTGGTGACGTCGCCTGCCTGGTCCTGCTCATCCTGGTCCTCATTCTTATCGGAGTAACGGCTGAGGAGTCTGGAAATTCGCTCGCGCTCCTGAAGGAGGCGGGCCTCGAGGTGGTTGCGTTGGTCTCTGGTCATGCGAGCCACACATGCAAAGGTCGGGCGAGGAGGTCAGCTCGGCGGGGCAAGGACGCTGTTGCGCGTTGGGCATCAAGGGAGGATGGGACGCGGCGGCGGAGAGCCGTTCTCAGTGCACGCGCGGGTGTGCTGCGAAGAAATCCCACATCACGTCCGTGGCGACGATGTCGGAGTCATCTCGGCCCGGGAACGTGTACCAGGGGATGTCGTCTCCGGGCCAGCGGTGGGTGCCGTCTATGATCGTGTAGAGCGTCACGGTTGTGCCATCGGCGCACGGGGCGTAGTTGTCGACGATGACATTCCGATCGTCTGAGACAGTCCTGGATGTCGGCGCGGTCGGACAGTGATCGGCCGTCAGCCAGAAGGAAATGGTGTTTTTTACGGAGACGATGTTGTCCGGACCGTCGGACTCTGCGCCGCCGTGGTACGGAACATCGCCGTCTGCGAGTCCGTGAAAATGAATGACCGAAACTGGATGTACGGGCGGTGCATAGCGAATTGTGTCGCCGTGTTCGTCAATCATTCCGATCGAGCCTGCCGTAACACCGATTGCAGCAATCTTGTCGGAAAGAGCGGATGCGAGGCGGTACGTCATGATGCCGCCATTAGAGTGTCCGGCAGCAAAAATTCGACGCGGATCGATGCGATACTTTCGTTCGATCAGGTTGATGATGTTGCGGACGAATGCAATGTCGTCGCGTTTGCTTGGGCCATCAATTGCCGTGTGCCAGTCACTGGGATCGCCGAGTGCTTGCGGATAGACTGCAAAGAAACCTTCGATGTCAGCCTTGTCGCTCATGCCGGTGTATTTCTCGAAGTTTTCTGCGCTTTCACCGTGGCCGTGCAGCACGATGACGAGTGGCGCTTTTCGTATCGTATCGTAGTGCGCGGGGATGTGAAGCAGGTAAGTGCGTTGTATTCCTGCTACGATCATGCTTTCGCGCGTCGTTACGCCCTGGGAGCCGGAGATAATCGCGTTGCTGGCGCATCCCTGCAGGCCGAGGGTCGAGAGTGTATAGAGGGCGATCGAGACTGCTGCGGCGCGCTGTAGCATTGCGCGCCGGCCGGTCACGGTAGTGTGAACGTTACGCGTCGTTCAACGGGATCCGTGGCGGTTGCGAGTAACGCAACAGCTGTATACGCGCCGTGCGCGCCGTCCGAGTCCCAGCTGTCCTGCATTGTGAGGGTATCACGTGAGCGAACAGTGAGCGCCTGCATGGTTTGCGTGAAGAGACGTCCAGCACTCGCGCGCCAGACTGTTTTGCCAGTTGAGTCGAGTACGGCGATGTCGTGCGTGCGCGCGTTGGGGAAACGCAACTCGACGGTTTTCTTTGTGTTGTTCGTAACACGTAGTGCGAAATCAACGCGCGACCCGTTACGTGCGAGATCGAGTTCGGTTGCTACGGTTGCGGGAGCTTTTCGAGTTGTTGACGCTCGAAACGACTGGTTTGACCGATTAACTGGATCTGAATCGGCTGTTTGCGTGTGCACCCAAGGTCCGCAGGCATAAACGAGAGCTGCGGCGCAGAGCGTTGAAATGATGAGGCGGTTTTCCATACGAGGAGCGACGCTGGAGAGCGGTTGGGGAAGGGTCGTCGCGAAAGCCAAAGTTATCAACTGGATGACGATGGAGCAAGCGCAAGGTTACGGATAACTGCTTGGAGTATCGGCAGTTACGCGCGGATCACAAATCGGCGAATGGGTGGCAGCAATGTTAAACATCCGTCGCGACGGGTGAGTCCGCCCGGCGCTTGAACTTTTTTTCACAAGCGCGTTAAATTTCTGGAGCGTGGGGGATAAAGGGAGTACGCCATCGGCGTCGGATTTCGCCGGAATCGGACTTCAGTTCGCGGTTTCGATTGTCCTGTTCGTCTTCGCCGGTCAGTGGCTGGACGGACGGCTGGGCACGGGGCCCCTGTTCCTGATCGTCGGGGCATTTCTGGGGGCTGGGGCTTCCTTTTACAGCATGTACCGGAAGCTCATGGCATCGCAGGAAAAGCACGACGCTCCGAAGTCTTGAGCAAGCGTTGAGCGTCGAAATGGGTCGAGCGATCTGGACCTCGGTTGGGGTCGCGGTTGTGGTTCAGGTGCTGACGCTGGTAGTGGGGCGGTCGTTCGGGAAGGAGCGGCTGATGATTGGCTGGGGTATGGGCGCCTTGATAAGGCTCTTCGCGGTGCTGGTGTACGGTTTCGCGATCATACCAGCGCTGGGGCTTCCTCTTGGACCCGCGCTGATATCGCTGGTGGTAATTCTGTTCGTTACGACGCTTTTCGAACCCTTTTTGCTGACGAGATAGATGCTTCAAGCCGGTCCTGCAATTGACATCATCACACCGCACATCTCGGATGCGCACGCGATCGACTATCCGTGCCTGCATACGGGATTCGTGTGCGAGATGGCGTTGCCCAGATGGGCGCCGATTCACCTTGGTCCACTGGCGATCGACATGTCGCCGACCAAGCACGTTGTGTGGCTCGGGATTGCTGCAATTCTCTGTCTCGTAACGATGCTGATGGCCGCCCGGGCGCACGCCAGGACGACGTTTGGTGGTCGGCGCGCGCCTTCGGGTTTCGGGAACGGGATGGAGGCTTTCGTCCTGTTTCTTCGCAATGAGGTGGTGATCCCAAATGTCGGGCCCAAGGGCGACAAGTTTGTGCCCTTCATTCTGACTCTGTTCTTCTTCATCCTTTTCGCCAATCTTTGCGGATTGATCCCGTATGGTTCTACGGCGACCGGCAACATTGGCGTTACGGCTACGCTCGCGCTTATCACCTTCGTGGTAGTCGAGATTGCTGGAATGAGAGAGCAGGGCGCTGGTTACATCAATACGCTCGTGTACTGGCCGCACGATGTTCCCGTGGCCGTAAAGTCATTCATGACGTTCATCATGACCCCGGTTGAGATTGTCGGAAAGATTACAAAGCCTTTCGCGCTGGCGATTCGACTGTTCGCGAACATGACGGCCGGACACGTGGTGCTGCTGGCATTGATCGGCTTGATATTCACATTCCAGAGCTATATCGTGGCGCCCGCGCCACTGGCCATGGCGGTTGCGATCTCGCTTCTGGAGATTTTTGTGTCGCTGTTGCAGGCGTTCATCTTTGCTCTGCTTTCGGCGGTTTTCATCGGGCAGATTCGCACGGCGACTCACTAGCGCCTTCGCAGCAGCGGATCGACGGCGGCCAGGAGTTCTGCGGCAGGCGGCGGAGTTGGTGGTGAGCTTTGAGTTTTCAGGTGCGGTTGTTTATACCGGGTTCAGGCCCGGGAAAGCCCGTTGGGAAGCATTCCCGTTGACGGGTGGCGCCAAGCCGGAGCGCGTTGAGAATCCGGTCATACGCTTCATCAGGAGTTCGATCGAATGATGTTTCCTTTGCTTCAGGCAGCGGTTGGCGCGACCAAGGAATACGCCGGCGCGTGGGGAATGATGGGTGCTGGTATCGGAGCGGGGCTCGCCGTTATCGGGGCTGGCATTGGCATCGGCAGGGTCGGCGGACAGGCCATGGATGGAATGGCACGTCAGCCGGAGCGCGCGGGTCAGATTCAGACTGCGGCTCTTATCTTTGCGGCACTTGTTGAAGGTGTCGCGCTGTTCGCGATCGTTGTTTCGTTCGTGATCCAGCAGAAGTTCTCGTTCTAATCTGATTCGAAGCTGACTTTAAATTGCGAGAGTGTCCGGGTGACAGCACGACAATCGGCCGTCATCCGGAACTCCACTGAATAGTGTTACTCATGCATTTCTTCCTTTTGCAGGAAACCGCTCAGCATGCGGGCGAGGCTCCGCCGGCCGGACTTCTGTCACCAAACGGTGGCGTGATGGTCTGGACGCTCGTCATATTCATCTTCCTGTTGCTGGTTCTCTCCAAGTACGCGTTCAAGCCGATTACAAAGGCTGTGGAAGAGCGCGAGAAGGCGCTGGCAGACGCGATTGAAGCGGCTCAGCGCGACAGAGACGATGCCAATCGGTTGTTGCAGGACCAGCGTGAGCAGATTGCTGCAGCGCGGGACGAGGCGCAGAAGATTATTGCCGAAGCTCGTGCCGCGGCCGAGCAGGTGCGCGGGAAGATGATTGAGCATGCGCATGGTGAGACTGGCGAGTTGCTGGAGCGTGCGAGGCGCGAGATTGGAGCGGAGCGAGATCGGGCGATTGCAGATCTTCGCTTGGAAGCGATAGATCTTGCGATTGCGGGTGCGTCGCGCGTAATCGGCAAGAATCTCGACGATCAGTCGAACCGGCAGCTGGTGCAGAGCTTCCTGGCATCGGTGCCGAGTTCCACGCTTGCGCCCAAGGCGGGGGTCTGATGCAGGACCGCTCGAACCCGGTGTCGCGCAACTATGCAGAGGCACTGTTGGCGCTCGCGACCAAGGCGGACAACCGTGAAGGGTTTGCTGTGATGATTCGTGGCGTCGCGAACGCAATCGCCCAGGACCCTACAGTTCGGCTGTTCCTTGAGTCCCCCAGAGTTTCGTATGAGCGCAAGAACGAGATCCTGGTAAAGGCGTTTGGCGATCGAGTTCCGCGCGTATTTCTACTCTTTTTGAAGACGATGGTGCGCAATCGTCGGCAGATGATGATTCCGGAGATTGCCACCGAGTATGAAGCACTACTTGACGCCGACGAGGGCCGGGTGCATGCCGAAGTCACGGTCGCGCGCCCAACCACTGATGCCGAAACAGTCGGTATCGGCACTGAGCTGACACGGATACTCGGCAAAACTGTCATGCCACAGGTAACCGTGGACCCAGCGATAATGGGCGGCGTGATTGTGAAGATCGGTAATACGGTAATGGACGGATCCGTACGGCGCCGCCTCGGCAAGCTAGCGGCACGTATGCGGATGACCGCGTAGAGTGCGATGAGCGGCAAGGAGAAAGTTCGGTTCGTCGAGAAGCCGTGGGGTCACGAAGTGATCTGGGCTCACACGCCGCTCTACGTGGGCAAGATTTTGCATATAAAGGCTGGCCAGGCACTTTCAGTGCAGTATCATGAGAAGAAGGACGAGACGATTTATCTCCTGAGCGGCGAGATGATCTATCGCGTGGGCAAGGTAGGCGACAGTGAACTGAAGGAGATTTCGCTGGAGGCAGGCGAGTCCTTCAGGAACGAACCTGGCATGGTACATCAGATGGAGGCGGTTACGGACTGTGACGTGCTGGAAGCGTCAACGCCGCACCTTGATGATGTGGTAAGATTGAAAGATCGCTATGGACGAGAGGGGACCAGCGCGCCTTAGCGCTACTCGGAGCGATTGACGTTGCCGGGATCGGAAGGCGCTGCTGTTGAGGCAGGCACGGGGGTCTGCCAGCAGGAATTCAGCCCGCCCCGATGGAGATTGGCTTGATGAAAGTGATAATCCCGCTTGCAGGCAAGGGAACGCGGCTACGGCCGCACACGCATGTCACGCCCA
>JBDTAW010000140.1:0-5862 GCA_039924445.1 Gemmatimonadaceae bacterium | reverse complement strand
GTCCAGTTTACGCCCCGCATTGAGATTGTCGAAGTTCAGAATCGCGTTGAACACGAGCGGGTACGCTCCCAGCGTCTCTCCGCGATAAATCGGGTTGTTGGCGAATAGCACAACATGGCCCTTCTGCATCGGCACATCCACAACAACGGGTTTCTGGGCAACGTCTCCGCCGCCGTCCAGCAGTCCCGACACAAGCAGGTGCTGCTGATCAGTAAACCGAAGCGCTACACGCGGCCGTTGATCCGGTGGGATGATCGACAGCGGATTGCGCAGTTGCTCATCCGTCACAGGCGTTGCCTGCCACGGCTCTACGGTTGGTTGCACAGGCGCCATATTCCGCTCCGCGAGCTTCGGTCGCCCCTGAACGACATCCGGGTCATCCACAGTTCCACGACCGGTGGCGCGCGTAGCTTCGCCGCCACCAAACCGACCACCGCCTCGGCCACCGCGGCTGTTGCTGATGCTGAAGCTCTCGCCATCCTCACTGTAAACTGCGAGACTGTCAGAGACGCCGTAAACAAGCGGGCTCGCGTTATCTACAATGCGTGTGCGCAACAGGGTGCCAACAATCTTTCCCCTGCCCGTGCTGTTCTTCGACACGCCGTCCGCAAATCCGTAGGAAATTGCGAAGTCGGCTGCGCTCGAAACGCCGACGAGCACTCCGCCCTTCGAAACAAAACTCTGAAGATTCTGCACTCCGCCAAGTCCGAGCCCTGGCCGGATGTCGTCAGTCTGGCCCCATACGCCGAGATTGGGCGTGAGTGCCGTCTTCTTCCACGGCATCGCGTTGCGCCACATCGGCATCCCCTGAACTATGGATTGCGCACTACCTGACGGCGGGAAGAGTATCACGTCGTACTTCGCATTCAGGTTCGGATCCTTGGCGACATCCTGAACGCTGATGTAACTGTACGGAATGTGTGCAACGTCAAACGCCTGACGCCACCAACCTTCAGTCTGCGTACTCGTCCATGTGTGCAGGATCGCCACTCGAGCAGCGCGCGCCGGATGCATCTTGACGGATGGCGCGGATGCTACAGCGTATGCCGTAACACCCAGCTCTTTCGTGGCGCTGTTCAGGTCTCCTTGGCTCACATTCCGAATAACGTACGATCCACGAGCAAATGACTTGCCTGCCGCGTCGAATGGATCTTCAGCCGCCTGGAAGTCCGCCGACTTGAGCCGATACCGCAACGTCGTCAACGCGTTGTCGCCGTTGTTGTTGATCACGAACACGGTTCCGGAGCCGGTCACCCCGCCCGGTGCCTTGATCTCGCCAGTCACGGCTTCCATCGGAACACTTAATACCGCTGGATCCACAACTCGCACCGACTGTACGTCGAAGTTCTCCGGGAATGTCCATCCCGTGTCATCGTACGGCGTCTTCTGTGGATCGTCCGGGCTCCAGAACTGGTAGTCCAGCAATGCGTCGGCGATTCGTGAGTACGGCTGATCCATGCGTACGATATAGCTGCCAGCCGGGAAGCTCCGTGTTTCCGGCTTTGTGGAGGTGCTTCCACTGTCGGCGGCGGCGCCACGTTTCGGCTTGGCTTTGCGCGCGGGAATCGTTACGCTGAATGGCGCGGTAGCGCGCGAAATCTCGACATGCTGCAACTGTAGTACGCGCAGCAGGGTCGCCTGTGTGCCAACTCGCGGATCAGAAGCAGAAAAGACATACGCCGCCGGTCCTTCAGTGTGCGCCTTGAGGATCGATCGCTTGCTCTTCTGGTAAAAATTCTCGAGAAACTGGTGCCGATTGTTCGCAAAGTAGCTCAGCGAGACCAGCAATCCCGTCTGTTCGTAGTTATTGTTGTCACGCAGCGACCACATTACACGCGGCAGAGGAGGATTCTGCTTGTACCATGTGCGTGCTGTCTCGCTCGGAGGTAACGTTCGCTCCATTGTCTCCGCGGTACCGCCATTGCCGAACGTTTCGTAAAGCCGGCTGATCCCATTATGCGTCGCCGCCATGAACATCAGATATCCAGGCGACCACGTGTCGAACTCGCCGTGCGCAAATACACCCGGCATCCCCATCCTCGTCATTTCCTGCACGTTGTTCCAGCCGAACATCTGCCACTCATTGGTAAGCAATGGGTCCAGCCATGCATTGTAAGGGCCGTCGCCAATCGTGTTGTCATACAGATATGCAACAGACTCATGCAGATCATGTAGTACCATCGCCCGCCAACCGATATACGTGTCCAGCACGTTGCGCGAGAGGTCCAGTGTCAGCGCCATCGCGTCACGATTATTGTCGTGCGCTACATAGTGGCCCCAGTAGAGCACGTTCGGCGCTGTCTCGTTGGGATGCGCCATGTGCCAGTTGTACACATCCACCATCCGGTCACGCCCGTCCACTTCTACGATCGGTGTGATAAGTGTGATCACGTTGTTGCGAATGTTCTGGATATACGGGCTCTCGTCGACGGCCAGACGGTACGCCATCTCCATCAGCGCCGTTGGCGCACCTGCCTCGGTGGAGTGAATCGTACCAGTGATGTAGTAAACCGGCGCAACATTCTCGATGATTTTCGCCGCCCGCGCGTCGTCCATGTTGATTGTACGAGGATCGGCCAGCTTGCTTAACTGCGCCTTGTTCTCGTCCAGTTTGGACAACAGCGACTCCGAAGCAACCGCAACCGCGATCATCTCGCGGCCTTCTTCAGTCTTGCCGATGCTGTACACCCGCACGCGCGGACTCGACTTGGCGAGCAACCGCATGTACGAGTACACTTCCTTGGAATACGGGAGATTGTTGCGTGCGCCAGCTATGTCGCCGAGGACTGCTTTTGGAGTCGGAACAGTCTTCGACGCCGGTAGATAGTCCACGAGCGGCGAGAGAAAGAAAGACTCAGTCGTATATTCGTGAATCTTCTTCGTATACTCCACATCGATCGGCTGATTGGGATCGCGCCCCGGCGGAGCTGTTGATATTGTGGAGGTCTCCATGCTGCTCGGCGCGGTCCCGGACTGCGCGCTGGCTATGGCCGGAGCCACAGCCAAGGGAAGGAGCAACAAAAGGGCGAGCGAGCGACTAACCATGGCGTACCTCAATAGATGTATAGCGTGACCAATTGCGACTGCCGCTAATTTGGCCCCAATTGAGCGGATCGGGTAGGCACTGCGTAAATGAAGCAGCCAGCAAATCCGTCCGCCAAAAGTCCCCCAAAAATCTGAAGATTAGCCGAATGTCCAAATTCACCGATTTTCGCTGCCTTTCTACCCTCGGCTTGCTCGCCGCCGCTGCCGTCACGATGTCGCCTTCGGTCGCCACAAGCCAGGACAGACTCAAGGAGATGCCTGAGTATGCGCGATATAGCGAGATGGCCCGCGAGATATCCGGAGCCGTCACGAGCGCGGCTATCAACCCGGTGTGGGTGGATGGCGGAACGGCGTTCAATTATGAGTTTGCCGGCAAGCACTACCATTACGACGTAGCGCAGCGAAAGGCGACCATTACTGGCGCCGTCGACGCGCAGGCCGAAATGGCCGCGCGCCGAGCCCGGTTCGCCGCGGGGCCGGGCCGAGGTCGTCAGTTTGAGACCGCGGAATCTCCAGACGGCAAGCTCAAGGCGACGTATCGCGACCGAAATGTCTGGTTGAGCGATGCCAGTGGCGCCAACGAGATCCAGCTCACAACCGACGGCAGCGTTACCAATCGCATCAAGAACGGCACTGCAAGCTGGGTCTATGGCGAGGAACTCGATCAACGCACCGCAATGTGGTGGTCACGGGACGGCTCCAAACTCGCCTATTATCGGTTCGATGAAAGCAAGGTCCCCGACTACTACATAGCCCTCGACCAGACAAAGCTTCACACGACACTCGACGTCGAAGCCTTCCCGCAGCCCGGCGTCCCGAATCCTGTCGTTGACATCTTCGTATACGACGTCGCTAAGAAGACAACCACGCGAATCGACGTGCGCGATGGCATGCCATTCGACAACCGCGTAGTAGGCCAGTACGTGTACCATGTCAGCTGGAGCCCGGACGGTCGCGAACTGACTTTCAATCGCACAAATCGGAAGCAGAATATCCTGGAGTTCACTGCCTGTGATCCATCTACCGGCAAGTGCAGAGTAGTTGTGCGCGACGAGTGGCCCGCGAGTTGGGTCGCCAACATTCCCGAGATGCGCTATCTCGCCGACGGGAAGCGTTTCATCTGGGAATCCGAACGCAATGGATTCAGGAACTACTATCTGTACGATATGAGCAGTAAGCTTCTGGCGACACTCACGGCCAATCAGTTCGACGCCCAGGAAATCGATCATGTGGACGAAAAGGCTGGTCTGGTTTATTACATGGCGCACGACGGCGACAACCCGATGAAGCTGCAACTGCATCGCGCGAGTCTTGCTGGTCGCAACGACCGCCGGCTTACCGATCCAGCGTTCAGTCACGAAGTGAGTTTTGCTCCCGATGGCAAGCACTTCGTCGATATCGCACAGACGCATGACAAACCTCCCGTAGCATCGCTGATGACGGCGGATGGGAAACTTGTTGCGAATATTGCCACCAGCGACATGACAAAGTTCGATCAGCTGGGCCTCAAACGTGTGGAAGTATTCAGCTACACGGCCGCCGACGACACGACGGTCTTGTATGGCATGCTGAATTTTCCGTCCAACTTCGACGCACACAAACGCTATCCGCTACTTGTCAGTGTTTACGGCGGTCCGAATACGAACGGAGCGCGCGAGAGCTTCTCACTACCCAGTCGTTTGACCGAGCTCGGTTTCCTGGTCGCAACACTCGACTCGCGAAGCGCAGACGGCCGCGGCAAGCGCTTCCTCGACGCGATCTATGAAAAACTCGGCATCACTGAGATCGACGACCAGGCTGCGGGTGTGCGCGCTCTGGATTCGCGCCCGTATGTCGATAGCACTCGTGTTGGCATTTTCGGAACGTCATACGGTGGCTACGCGTCGCTTATGTCACTGCTCCGTTATCCCAAACTCTTCGCGGCGGCATCCAGCATGTCACCACCAACAGACTGGCGCAACTACGACACGATCTACACTGAGCGATATATGTGGATACCGCAGGAAAATGAAGCGGGTTACGACGCTGGCAGTGCGATGACTTATGCAGCCGACCTCAAGGGTCGACTGATGATCTATTACGGGACCGCCGATAACAACGTCCACAATTCCAACGCCATGCAGATCATCCAGTCGCTCCAGAAGGCTGGAAAGAACTTCGAGGTCCAGGTCGGCCCGGATCAGGGCCACTCAGCGCTCAACACTGACCGGATGATGGAGTTCTTCATCCAGAATCTCCCCGCCCAGTCGCAAGGATCTGTCACCCCCCACTAGCCCAATCCGCGGTCGCCGTTTTTCTTCATTGGATCAATGGCGACCGCAACAGACACACCCTCCGACATACCCTCGGACGCGTCCGAGTCAGAAGCTCTAAATCCGTACCGCTGGATAATCCTGTTTGGCCTCATTACGGCCGCGGTAATGGAAGTCCTGGACACGACGATCGTAAACGTCGCGCTCCCGCAGATGGCCGGAAACCTTGGAGCCACGCTCCAGGAAATAGGCTGGGTCCTCACGGGCTACATCCTCTCAAACGTCGTCGTGCTACCGCTGACGGCGTTTCTGACCGAGACTTTCGGGCGACGTAATTACCTCACGGCCTCCATAATCATCTTCGTCGTCGCCTCGTTCCTGTGTGGGACTTCAACGAGCCTATCGGAGATCGTCTTCTGGCGGATTGTGCAGGGCGCTGGCGGAGCCGCGCTCCTCTCCACCGCGCAGGCTACGATCCGCCAGATTTTCCCACGCGATCAGCAGGGCCTGGTTCAGGCGATCTTCATCCTCGGAATCATCGTCGCGCCGACTCTGGGCCCCACGC
>JBDTAW010000139.1:0-10018 GCA_039924445.1 Gemmatimonadaceae bacterium | reverse complement strand
ACTTCCACACCGGTGATGCCGAACAGTTCACCGGAACTACGCCGGGAATATCCACGGCCGTGATGCGCGACTTGCGCACCACGGGTGCCAGCAAGCTGACGTTCGTGGATGTAGACGATGTCTTCGGTATGTCGGTAGTGCAACGAACGCTGAGCGGAACTATCAAGCGCGTCGAGCCGCAGGCTGTTCCGATCGCGATGCTTGTGAACGACAAGCCCACGCAGTTGCCGGCAATTCATGTGAAGGGGGTACTCTCCGACGATGACTCATCGGATGACTTCGAGTTCTACATACTGGACGATCCCGATAACCCGATACTGCTCGTCAAACACGGCCCTGGGTTCTCGTCGACAGTAATCAGGATCGACTATCCGGAGCCAGCCGGAGCACGCAGCAGGCTCGAGACGAAACTTGCGGCAAACGAGCCCGTCGATGTGTATGGCATCTACTTCTCGTTCAACCGCGCAGACATCCGGCCAGAGTCCGACAGCGTGTTGAAGGTGATCGCCGACGTTATGGTGAAAAATCCGACCTGGCATTTGCGCATAGACGGACACACCGACGCGATTGGCAATAATGCGGCAAACCAGATCCTGTCAGAGCGGCGCGCGGCGTCGGTCAAGTCGGCGCTGGTGACTCGCTACGGTATAGACGGGAGTCGATTGACGACCGGCGGTCATGGTGCTTCGAATCCGAAGGACACAAACGATACCCCCGAAGGGCGCGCACGAAACCGTCGCGTCGAGCTGAGGCGCGAATGAGTATCCAACATCTACCTGGAAAAAACATGAATCGATTCGTTGCACTCGTCACCTGCTGCATGATCACGGCTTGCTCGAAACCAGGCAGTGATGCAGCGGCCACTGCCAATGCGTTGAGATCCAGCACCAGTGCTACCGGCGCGGCTTCGACTGATCCTGTATGCAAGCTGTACTCGAGTGACGATGCTGCCCACTATATCGGCAAGCCAGCGAAGGACGGAGAACTGAGTATGGGCGGCTGCCAGTGGGCAGCTCGAGACGGAGTTGGCGACATGATGGTGCAGGTGGTTCCGGCCCGATATGATGAACAGCCCAAAGCGTCGCGCGGTTACCGGAAATTGCCAGATATCGGAACCAACGCGTTCGTATCGACATTCATGGATGGTTGGTTGGCGGGCGCGGTCGTTGGCAAGGACGCAATTCGCGCCAGTGTTTCCAGCAAGGAAGCAACTGATGCGACAGCCATCGCGCTCCTCAAAGAGACAATCAAGCGACGCGGGGAGGTACGATGAAACCGCGCGCTTCGATGCTCGCATCCATCTTGATGCTCACCTTGCTCGGCGCCTGCAAAGGGAGTAACGACGAGAGTTCCGGCGCGGTCGGTAGCTCGGGAGCGAGCGTGAATAGCGCTCCCCAGAATGCCGGCGGCTCAGGTTCGGCGAAGGTTACCTATCGCCCGGACGTAAAAATCGTTGAGCAGAAAGACGGGACAAGAGCACTCATCAGTGTAAGCACCGACGGCTCGACGCTCGTCTTCGATCGAACGCGAGGTGTTCTCCCGACACTTGGAGCCGGCGACGTGCTTCTTATCAAGGGGTTATTGGCACGGAGAGTCCTGGCAACAGAAGTCAGTGGAGACGATGTAGCAGTACTCACCGCGCCGGTCGCGCTGGGCGAGATCATCGCGGATGGAAAGATTTCGGTGCACGCGCCAATCCGGTTCGGGAAGCCACGGTCGGCATCGGTGCCACCGGCACCGCAGTCCATATGGGAACAGCTGGCCGACGGCGTTGCACAGCCGTTGTATGCACAGTCGCCCGAAGAAGTTGGGGCACAGGATGCACAGAAGAAAGGAGTCCGCGATGCATACGGCAATCTGGCAAAGGCTCCGTTCAAAGCATTAATGAGCGGATGGGAGACGCAGTTCGCCGCTGAGCCGGCCGATGGACGCCTGAATCTGACGCTGCAGATGAAAAAATCGATGGCAGGTGTCGCTGCAGTGATAGACGGCGATGGCTATCTCGCAGACTTCGACTTTTCATCCGACATCGACGTACAGCGGAGCACGGTCGAGAAGATGGAAGCAACGTACAAGAAGTTGAACGGAACGATGAACTTCAAATGGGCGATTCAGACCACCGCTGACGGCAGGTTGCTTGGGAACGCCAAGATGAAACTGCCCGCTGTTATAGAAATCCCGTTGTACCAGTATCTCGGTGGATTGCCGCTGTACCTCGAAGTCAGCGCAGCAGTGCTCATTCAGCCAGCACTCAACGGTGAGTACGAATTCAGTCGAGGAGCATTCCGCGTCACCTACGATGGGTACCAGACGTTCCGCGTCAAGGAAGGAAACGCCGATGCGGATGGCAACGTCACTGGCGATATCAAATTCGGTGACGTGGAAAATGGATCCGGGGCGCCACTGGGGCTGGTGATTGCATTCGCCGCTCCTCGCATCGAGCTGAGTATCGGCGTCAGCAAGGTCGTTCCGTTCGATGACGCAAAGAATGCCGCAGCGCTGGCGGACAAGTTTGCGGACCAACTCATCAGCAAGGTGTTCGGTGCCGACGGTCTCGCCAAATTCAAGAGCTCACCGTTGAGCCAGGTTACCGCGACAAAGATTGTCGAGACGGCGATGGGGAGCGACGCGGCGGCCTACGTCGAGCTCACAACAAGCAGCGGCACCAGTCATAGCGGCAGCGCGGCGATGGTGCCCTGCACGCGCACTGACATCCACATGTGGGTAAAGGTCGGTGCATCGGCACACGCAATGGGCCAGAGCGTTGGCGATGCGAACAAGGAAATCTTCCGCAAGGATTTCACCAGAATCTTCCCATCCGAGGATGCGCTCTGCAGGAATGTCTGAAATCAGTCTGTCGGATCACAACCACCGTTTCAGCAACATAGGGAGACGTCGCAATGAAACACTTCAGCAATCGCTCACACATCATAGCCGGGACGATGCTCGCATGCGTGGCACTACTCGGCGCGCACAATACCCGCGCGGATGCCCAGGGCTTGACGTACGATATGAGAATGTCGATGCAGAAGGGAACCGCCGCGACACCGGGCGACGCGCAGATAATCATGTCGGGACATGGCAAGTTCTCCGATAACAACTCGCGCATGGACATGGACGAGTCAGTCATGCCGGGCGGCTTTATGGGGAAGGGAACGTCGATCATCCTCAAGAACGGAACGCGGAACATGTGGATAGTCGATCCTGCCAAGCAACAGTATATCGAGATCAACGTGGACTCCGTATCCAATTTGTCTTTCACCTCACTGAACATCATGGGGGGCCTGGTCAAAATGGAAACGTCGGACGTTGCAGTCGATATGCAGCCGATGGGGCCTGGCGAGACGATTCAAGGCTACAAGACTTTGAAGTATCGTATGACGTCGAACTTCACATCCACAACATCGATCCTCGGGCGCAAGAAGCGCTCTAAGAACACCACGACGACAGACATCTGGGTCGCACCGCAACTGGCGGGGCTGTACAATCCCGCCTCCGCCGCAAGCCAGGGCGGCGGTGGATCGGAACTTACCCGGCAAACCCGCGCCGCGTATGCCAAGGTTGACAAGGGCGCGTACATCAAGACGGTAGCTCAAACGCAATCCACTGGAGATCGCGCGTCTGCGATGACGATGACAATGGAGTTGCTCAACATCAAGCGCGAACGCGTGCCCTCCTCCTCGTTCGACGTTCCAAAGGGATACACCCGGATCGACGGGACTGCGGCGCTTGGTCTTGTGGGCGGCGGCGCGAATGGGAAGGATGGAAATGGCGGAGCGAACGGCAACTTCGGAGGTCAACTCGTTGATAGTGCAAAACAAGGCGTGAAGCAGGGTGCCGCCAACGAAGTGAAGGATCAGGCCAAGGACAAGACAAAAAGCGTCCTGCGCGGAATCTTCCGCCGTCCGTAGGTCTTGTGGCTCCTGAATCCGCAACGACGCGACCCGCGTGCGTATAATCGTGCATTTGGCGTATTCGCGATGCACGGCAAGTTTACTGACGCCGCATCGTTCCCGTCTGGCCGCGGAGTCAATAGATCGCGCCGCTTAGTCATTTCCGCGAAAGCGGGAATGACTGATTTCGCGGGGGGAGTCGACTGCCATGCACAATTGCGTTGACAACTTCGCCGTACCTCATACTTTCGCTCCAGCTGGTGCAGTCTTTATCAATTACCGCCACCCTCCACCCGGGAAGGTCAAATTGAACAACCAGTACCGTATCATTGTCGCCGTCACCGGCATCGTCGCCTTCGTGGCCTGCTCGCCGGATAGCCCGAATCCAGTCGCGCCTAAAGTAAGTGCAGCCCGCGACATACTCGGCGCGACAAGCTCCCGAAACGGTTCCACCAACGGGCGTTACATACTCTCCAGCAGTGCCGGGTTCGGAAGTAATCTGGCCGACCAGATTACAAAGCTTGGCGGCAAGGTCGAGCGCGTGCACACCGGTGCCGGATTTGCCGTGGTGAGCAACATCAGCGACGCCAACGCCGCGCAACTGGCCAGCCTGAAAGGAGTGGACGATGTCGAGCCGGACATCCAGATCGCCCTCAATCTCCCGGTGCCCCCCGCAAACAGCACTCTCGAATCGACCCCCGTCAATACCACGATGAGTCAGGGCAACCCAGCGCTGGCTGGCCGTTTCTCCTGGCAGTGGAATATGCGCCTCATCGGCGCCGACAAGGCATGGGCCGCGAACAAGCTCGGCTCGTCAACCGTCACCGTCTCGATCATGGATACTGGCATCGACTACGATGCACCGGACCTGAACGGACTCGTCGACCTGTCGCGCTCCGTGTCATTTGTGCCATCGGACGATTCGATCACCATGCAGTTTTTCCCATCACGCAACCCGATCTCTGATTACAACGGTCACGGCACCAACGTCGCCACACAGGTGAGCAGCAAGGCGGTTGCTCTTGCCGGCGTTACGTCGATGACAACCCTCATCGGCGTGAAGGTGCTCAACGGTCAGGGTTTCGGATCGCTCAGCGGCGTGCTTACCGGCGTTCTCTACTCCGCCGATCACGGCGCCAACGTCGCCAACATGAGCCTCGGCGGAAGCTTCGCCAAGCCGGGCAACCGACGCTACGTCAACCTGATCAAGCGCATCTTCAACTACGCCAACAGAAAGGGAATGCTCGTAGTCGTTGCAGCGGGAAATGACGCCGAGGATCTGGATCAGAATGGCAATGTGTATGAAGCATACTGCGATGCCCCGCATGTGATCTGCGTATCAGCAGTCGGACCCAGAGTCGCGGGCGACGATCCGAATACTCCAGCGTTCTACACCAACTTCGGACGCAGGTCTATCGACGTCGCCGGACCCGGCGGTAACGCCGACGCTGCAGATGGTTTCCCGGCGTCCAACTGGCCGTGGGGAGCAGACATCGCATCCTGGGTCTGGTCGTACTGCAGCAAGACAACACTCGTATTCGACTCGACAGGAACCATTCTCGGTTACGCAGGTTGTCAGGCCGGCAATCGACTGACCGGCTTCATCGGAACGAGCCAGGCGACACCGCACGTTTCAGGTCTCGCCGCGCTGCTCTTCGCGCAGTACCCGAACGCCGCTCCGTCGCGAATAAAGAATCTCATCGAGAGATCAGCAATTCAGCTCGGCAATCGCAACAGGGATCAGTACTATGGCAAGGGTCGCATCAGCGTGGCAAACGCACTCGGATTGCAATGAGCTGAAACCGGATGGTTGAACAAAAGATTGGGGCGCCGGGTTGGGCCCCACTCTTTATGTATTCTTGCCATCACGGCCCAACATTCCAGCATTGGGCAGCACTACCCACATCCCAATGCTGGTGTGGCTCGGCAATTGCCCCTTGACTGTCCGTAAGTCGTGGCCGGAATCTGGGTCACCGGATTCTCCGGTGCCTGGCGGCTGCTAAGACGGCGCCAATGACTTCATCCGTTCTGACCATCAACGGCGGCTCGTCGAGCATCCGGTTTGCAGTCTACGATGTAAACGCAACGATGCAACGGCAGATCGACGGGAAAATTGATCGCATCGGGTTGCCCGGAACGACCTTTAACGTCAACGGCCCTGCCGGCACAACGCATCCTCCGCGCCGAATCAGCGCCGACCGCCGTACGGCAACGAACTCACTCCTCGACTGGCTCGAAGCGCAATCGGTTTTCGCATCCGTTGTTGCCGCGGGACACCGAGTGGTACATGGGACGAAGCAATCCGAGCCAACGCGGATTACAGCGAAATTGCGTACGGAACTTCACCGTGTGACGCCGTTTAATCCCGATCATCTGAAACTTGAAGTATCGATGATCGATGCGCTTGCGCGCCGCTATCCCAAGCTGCCTCAGGTGGCGTGTTTTGATAGCGCATTCCACCGCACGATGCCACGTGTCGCAAAGCTTTTGCCAATCCCGCGGCGCTACATGGCAAAGGGTGTCGAGAGATATGGATTTCATGGTATCTCGTACGCCTATCTGATGGACCAGCTCGGTCACATCGATCCTGCGGCTGCGAAGGGACGTGTCATACTCGCACACCTTGGCAGCGGTGCAAGCCTGGCTGCCGTGCAGAACGGCAAGAGCATCGACACGAGTATGGGCTTCACTCCCACCTCAGGATTGGTGATGAGCACACGCACGGGCGACCTGGATCCGGGTCTCGTGTACTATCTGGCGCGCACCGAACACATGACCGCTCCGCAGTTTCAGCAAATGGTAACGCGCGAGTCCGGGCTGCTCGGCGTTTCCGGCATCAGCTCTGACCTGCGCGACTTGCTTGCACAGGAAGCTCACGACACGCGAGCTGCAGACGCCGTAGAACTCTTCTGTTACCAGGCGAAGAAATGGATCGGCTCCTTCGCAGCTGCGCTCGGCGGCGTTGAAACACTGGTGTTCTCGGGCGGAATCGGCGAGAACGCACCGACCGTTCGCGCCAGAATTTGCGAAGGGTTGGAATTCCTCGGCATCGAACTCGACAAGACGCACAACGCAAAGAACGCAGCACGCATTTCTGCTGGTCGAGTCACGGTTCGAGTGATTCCCACGGACGAAGAATTGATGATCGCGCGCTCGGTATGCCGCACACTCCGGCTTGGCGCGCATGATTGAGTTCACAAATAAGAGGCGAGAATGACCGCAACAGCAATGGAACCGCAGACACTGTCCCCAGAATTACTCGACAGGATGAATGCCTACTGGCGTGCCGCAAACTATATCTCGGTCGGCCAGATCTATCTGTACGACAATCCACTGCTCAAGGCACCGCTGCAGCTGTCGCACGTGAAACCGCTGGTGGTCGGACACTGGGGAACAACACCAGGCCAGAATTTCATTTATGTGCATCTGAACCGCGTCATAAAAGAACATGACCTGGACATGTTCTATATCGCCGGACCCGGCCACGGCGGTCCCGCACTCGTCGGCAATACGTATCTCGAGGGAAGTTACACGGAGATCTATCCGAACATCAGCCAGGACGAAGCCGGGCTGAAGAAATTGTTCAAGCAATTCTCATTTCCCGGCGGAATTTCGAGCCACGTCGCGCCGTCCACACCTGGATCGATTCACGAAGGCGGCGAGCTAGGATATTCGCTGAGCCACGCCTTCGGCGCAGCATTCGACAATCCCGATCTGATCGTCGCATGCATCGTAGGCGATGGAGAAGCGGAAACTGGTCCGTTGGCGACAGCGTGGCAATCAAACAAGTTCATCGATCCGATTACGGACGGAGCGGTGCTTCCAATCCTGCACCTGAACGGCTACAAGATCAGCAATCCCACGGTGCTCGCGCGCATCGAGCACGACGAATTGGAACAATTCTTTCGCGGATGTGGCTGGAACCCGTTGTTTGTGGAAGGTGATGATCCAGACACCATGCATCAGCTCATGGGTGCTGCAGTAGATCAGGCCGTCGAAGAAATCCTGCAAATACGGGAGCGCGCGCGGACAACACACGATACTACGCGGCCTCGCTGGCCGATGATCGTGCTGAAATCCCCCAAAGGCTGGACGGGACCAAAGTTCGTCGACGGCCTGCAGATCGAGGGAACCTTCCGCGCGCATCAGGTGCCGTTACTCGTCGACCCCGAACACCCCGAGCATGTGAAACAGCTCGAGCAATGGATGAAGAGCTACAAGCCGGAAGAACTCTTCGATGAAAACGGACGACTGATGCCGGAGTTGGCCGAACTGGCGCCAGTGGGCGATCGGAGAATGGGCAGCAACCCACACGCCAATGGCGGCTTGCTGCTGCACGACCTCAAGATGCCTGACTTCCGCGTTCATGCGGTGAAGGTACCATCACCCGGTGCAGTCGATGGTCAGGATACACTCGTCCTCGGAAAGTTTCTTCGTGACGTCGCAGTGTTGAATCAAGATGATCGCAACTTTCGAATCTTCGGGCCCGATGAGACTCTATCGAATCTACTGGGCGACGTGTTCGAAGTAACCGATCGTCAATGGGATGCGCGAGAAGTCAAGAACGATGAATTCCTAGCGCCTTCGGGACGCGTTGTGGACTCCATGCTCAGCGAGCATCAGTGCGAGGGATGGCTGGAAGGTTATCTGTTGACGGGACGGCACGGGCTGTTCAACAGCTACGAGGCATTCATCCGCATCGTGGATTCCATGTTCAGTCAGCACGCCAAGTGGCTGAAGCTCTGCTCGGAGTTACCATGGCGGCGCCCGATATCGTCACTGAACTATCTGCTGGCGTCACACGTCTGGCAACAGGACCACAACGGTTTCACGCACCAGGATCCCGGCTTTCTGGACCACGTCGTCAACAAGAAAGCCGATGTCGTGCGCATCTACCTACCGCCTGACGCCAATTGCCTTCTGTCGGTTTACGATCACTGCCTGCGCAGTCGGAATTACGTGAATGTAGTTGTTGCGGGAAAACACGCTCTCCCACAATGGCTCACGATGGAAGAGGCGGTTGTGCATTGCACGGAAGGCATAGGCATCTGGCAATGGGCGAGCAATGATCAGAACGACGAACCAGATGTGGTAATGGCATGCTGCGGCGACACGCCAACGTTGGAGATCCTGGCGGCTGTATCCATTCTTCGTGAACATCTCCCCGATCTCAAGATTCGAGTCGTGAATGTTGTCGACTTGATGAAGCTTCAGCCGCACAGCGAGCATCCGCATGGATTAAGTGATGTGGACTACGACGCAATCTTCACGAAAAACAAACACATCATTTTCGGATTTCATGGATATCCGTGGCTGGTGCATCGGCTCACCTACCGCAGGACAAATCACCACATGCACGTTCGCGGCTACAAGGAAGAAGGTTCGGTTACGACGCCGTTCGACATGCGGGTGCAGAACGAACTCGACCGCTTTCATCTAGTACAGGACGTTGTAGATCGCCTACCGCAGTTGGGCACCAAGGGAGACTATCTGAAGCAGATGGTGAAGGACAAACTCATCGAGCACAAGCAGTACATCAACGAGCACGGTCAGGACATGCCGGATGTCAGGAATTGGAAGTGGCCAGTAGCCGACACCGTTCCCCGCGCATCATTGTCGACACCTGTCGCATCGACCGGGAGAACTTCCACATGAATGACAACACCGCGTACTGGAGGCGAGCACATCGAGACTGGAAATTCTGGGTCGGCGTTGTGTTTATCGTGGTGGCCATGGTCATCTTTGTAATGAGCGAGAACCTGCTATTCAGGCCTAGCGTCCAGTTGCAAGCAGCGCCTATCTCCAGGCGCTGAGGCAAATTCCCCATGACACCGAATGCCGAGCCCGCCCCCAAGGCAGGCGCATCTCCCGCTCAAGCCGCACCGAAGGCCGATGCAAAGCCTTCCGCAAAACCTGGAGCGCAGCCCGCACCAGCGGACGATCTCAAAACGCTACCGCTCGAAGCCGTCGAAAAGAAACTTGAGTCGTCGCCGAACGGGATCAGTCAGGCCGAGGCTGCAAAGCGACTGACTAAGTACGGCCCGAACGAGATCGCGGAAGTGAAGACGAATCCGCTGCTGAAGTTCCTGACTTACTTCTGGGGGCCAATCCCCTGGATGATCGAA
>JBDTAW010000138.1:0-3083 GCA_039924445.1 Gemmatimonadaceae bacterium | reverse complement strand
CCAAAACCGTTAATGCCTTGCATAGTGACGCATGAGTGACCGCGGTAACAGTCGGCGTATTGACTGGATACAGCCCGGGGAGCGCACGGTCATCTGCGGAGGCGGTCCTGCAGGTCTCACTGCCGCGTATCTGCTTGCCAAGCGGGGTATGCCGGTGACCGTCCTCGAAGCCAGCGACGTTGTTGGTGGGATCTCGCAGACTGTGAGATACAAGGATTATCGTTTCGATATTGGCGGGCATCGCTTCTTCACGAAGATCACTCCCGTTCAGGATCTATGGGAAGAACTGCTCGGCGACGAGTTCATCGACGTCCCGAGACTTTCACGTATTCACTACAGCGGCAAGTTCTTCAATTATCCACTGCAGGCGAGCAACGCATTGCGTGGTCTCGGATTGTGGAACACTATCCGAATTGGATTCAGCTACATCGACGCGCGCTTCCATCCACAGTTGCCGGAAGAGACGTTCGAACAGTGGGTCGTGAACCGCTTCGGACGCAGGCTTTACGAAGTTTTCTTCAAGACATATACCGAAAAAGTCTGGGGAATCCCCTGTACGGAGATTCGCGCTGAGTGGGCCGCGCAGCGTATCCAGGGGCTTTCATTGGCGAGAGCAGTCCTGACTGCAACATCGCTCAACAGGCGGTCAGCCGACATCAAGACTCTCATCCACACCTTCCGCTATCCGCGGCTCGGGCCCGGTCAGATGTGGGAGAAATGTCGCGATCGAATTCGGGAGCTGGGTGGTGAGGTATTGATGCAACACAAGGTCTCGCGTTTCGAAACCAATGACGGGTGCGTCACTGCGGTTCAGGTTGCAACGCCCGATGGCGCGACGACCATCGAAGCCGAGCACTTCATCTCGAGCATTCCGCTCCGTGCCCTGGTGCGCGGCCTCGGCTCGGCGGTAAGCCCCGCTGCTCTGGATGCTGCCAACGGACTGGCATATCGCGATTTCATACTCGTAGCACTTGTGATTCAGGGCGAAGATCTCTTCCCTGACAACTGGATCTACATCCACACGCCGGGCGTAAAAGTCGGCCGCATCCAGAATTTCAACAACTGGAGCAAGGCGATGGTGCCGGAAGCGGGGCGGACCTGTCTCGGGATGGAGTACTTCTGCTTTGAAGGTGACGGCCTCTGGACATCGAAAGATGCAGAGCTGATCGCCCTTGCGACACGCGAGTTCGCACAGCTCGGACTCGCACCGGGATGTAAAGTCGTCGATGGTTCGGTAGTTCGCATGCCAAAGGCGTATCCGATTTATGATGCGAGTTACAGGGCGCATCTCGATACTGTGCGAGCAAGCATCGACACGATTCCCAATCTGCACACGGTCGGTCGCAACGGGATGCACAAGTACAATAATCAGGATCACTCGATGTACACCGCGATGCTCACCGTTGCGAACATGTTCGGCGCATCGCACGATGTGTGGAGCGTGAACACCGACTTTGAGTACCACGAGGAGCAGAAGCTTGAGCCGACCGATACTGCCGGTACAGTGGCGGTAGTCCCGCCCGACATCCCGCCTGCCGCCGCTGCGAACAGCGCCGAGGCGGTAGCGTGAGAGTGGGGATTGACGGGTCGTGTCTTGCAAACGGCCGCGGATACGGTCGGTTTACACGCGAGTTGCTCCGCGCGGTTGCTGCGCGGAGTCCTGAGCATGAATTCGTACTTTTCTGCGACGCGCGCGCTGCAGCGACATGGCCCTCGGAGTTCGCAAACGTGTCTGTCGTCGTGGTTGCACAGCGTGAGTCGCCGACACTCGCAGCGGCTGCTGGAGGATCGCGGGGCGTGCTCGACATGTTGCGCTTTACGCGCGCGGTAGCGCGACAACAGCTGGATGTCTTTTTCTCACCCTCCGTCTATACATACTTTCCGCTTCCGCCACGCCTTCGCGCGCTGATGACCGTGCACGATGCGATTGCGGATCGCTTCCCGGATCTCACCTTTCCCGATTTCCGGGCACGGCTGTTCTGGCGTGTCAAGATGTGGCTCGCGCTCAAACAGGCGCGCCTCGTGCTCACAGTCTCGGACTACGCCGCGCGCGACATAGCAGCCGTATATGGCTTCCCGAGCCAACGGATCCGCGTTGCGACGGAGGCGCCGGCACCGATTTATGCGCCGAGTGAGACGTGCGAAGACATAAAGCACGTCGCGACGCAATTCGGAATCGCGAGCGGTGCTCGCTGGTTCATTTACGTGGGCGGTTTCAATCCGCACAAGCATGTAGATGTGATAGTGCGCGCCCACGCAGCCGCCTGCAGCTCTATCTCGGATCCACCTCATCTTGTTCTCGTGGGCACGCGCGATGATGATGTATTTCACTCTGCTGGAGAGCGAATCGACGCGGAGACGCGACATTCTCCGCTTGCGGATCGTATACACTGGACAGGGTTTGTGCCGGATGGCGATCTCCGACACCTGCTGTCCGGCGCAATAGCGCTTCTTCTGCCGTCCGAGTGCGAAGGATTCGGGCTTCCGGCCGTCGAGGCCGCAGCCTGCGGAACGCCGGTGATCGCGACAACAGCCAGCCCGCTTCCGGAATTGCTGGCGGGTGGTGGAATATTCATCGCACCGGGGAGCGAGCGGGAATTGACCGCTGCAATGCGCGTGATGCTTGAGGACGAGTCAACTCGACGCGCCATGGGGGTTCGCGCGCGCGAATGTGCGCGCGCACTTAGCTGGGATCGGGCTGCTGACGTAACGCTTGATGCACTGCGCGAGGCAGCCGCGTGACGTCGGCTTGGAGGGTGTGGTTGTGAGGATGATTCTCACCTATCACTCTATCGACGCTAGTGGATCACCCATATCAGTTGCGCCGGACGTGTTCAGGTCACACATCCGCTGGCTCGCTACGAGTGGTCAGAGGGTCGTTCGCCTGAACGAGCTGTCCGTGCTTCCCGATGACGCGGATGCGATGGCGCTCACATTCGACGACGGGTTCGCAAATTTCGCCGGGATTGCGGCGCCACTTCTGCTTGAGGCCGGTCTTTCAGCAACGGTTTTCATTGTCACCGATCGAGCTGGGTTGACAAACGAGTGGAGTGCGGCTGCCGATGAAGGTTTGCCGGTTCTTC
>JBDTAW010000137.1:0-3551 GCA_039924445.1 Gemmatimonadaceae bacterium | reverse complement strand
GTCTGGGGGGATGAGCAAAACCTCGATCTAGAGAAAACGAAAAAACGCGGGCCTCCCACAGGAGTCCGCGCCAAACCCACCGTGGCGGTCACGGTGTGAGTGATTCAGGACGCCTGCAGCACCTCGGCAGAGCCGGGGCCGGAGGGTGGGTCGCCAGCTGGCAACCACTTTCCGCATTAAACTAAGCCCGGAAAGCTACCCTACCCCTCCTCTGCACGCAAGCTGTAGGCCTTACCGTCTGATTGAACCCGGCCCCAAGGCACGACGGCGTCGTGCTCGAAAATGACGGTCCAGTCGGCCTGCACCACTCGCTTGAGCAGCCCGCGCTTGGACTCGAGCGTGACCAGCGGCTCGACATCGTAGCCCATGATCCAAGGCAGCGGCAGGTGAATGTGGGTCGGGATGAGATCCGCCAGGAAAATCGCGGTATCATCTTCTGATCGAATGACAACGCTCTGATGATATGGTGTGTGTCCGGGGGTCAGGATGACGCCCACGCCGCTGGCGACCTCTGCCTCGCCTTCGAGCAGATCGAGCTGCCCTGACAGCATCGTTGGAACATAGTTCCGGTCGAAGTAGCTCCCGGCCGTTCGCTCATTGGTATGCGTGGCGTATTCGTACTCGCCGCGTTGCACGAAGTATCGCGCACGTGGAAATGTTGGACGCACCGCGCCGCTTTCGTCCACGAAGGTGTTGCCACCTGCATGGTCAAAATGCAGATGCGTACTTATAACAAGATCGATGCGATCCGGTGTTACGCCGAGCTGCGCCAGACCATCTTCGAGTGCAGTGCGGCCATTCGCACCGGCGTTTTCAATGCCGTAGATGTCGCGGAACTTGGAATTTTCCTTGTTGCCAAGTCCCGAGTCAACGAGGATGAGTCCGCTGGGATGCTCGATCAGGAGACATCTCATTCCGAGTTGAATGCGGTTGCGCTCGTCGGCCGGAATTCGCCTCTCCCACAATGGTTTGGGAACGACTCCGAACATGGCGCCGCCATCAAGTCGCTGTCCGCCCGCCTGAATCGCGTGAACCTGGAGCGCGCCAATGCGGCGTGACTGAACGAGTGGTGCGGAAAACCCGGGGTTCGATTTAAGCGATTCGGTCATCGAGTGTACCGGTCGGTGTCGCAGTCGCTCGGCGGCTCTTGCGATTCGCACGCACGGCAAGACTGGTCGCGCGCTCCAGATCTGCCCACGTAGTGAAGCCGCGATCTGCAGCGTCGTCGATCATACGCAGCAGACAGTGCGCAGTGATGATCGCATCACCGGCCGCGCTGTGCCGGGTGGAACGCTTGAGTGGATAGCGCGACGGAACATCGAGCACGCCATAATGATGCGCGACGTGATCCAGTGTCTTTCGCGGAAGTTGCGGCAGCAGTGCACGCGCGAGGCGCACCGTGCACAGGCGAAGCGCGGTCGGTGTCTTCCCTACCGCGCGCTCCAGTTCCGCGCTCACAAAACTCCAGTCGAACTGTGCGTTGTGCGCGACGAAGATATTGCCCGCGAGGGCCATGACCAGATCTGGAACTATTTCCTCGAAGCGCGGCGCACCAGCCACCATGGCCCCGTCGATCCCTGTGAGATGGGTGATGAAATCCGGGATCAACCGATCCGGATTCACGAGTCGCTCGAAAATCTCGGTAATGCGGCCTTCACTCACTACCACAACTGCAATCTCGGTGATCCGGTGTCCGTAAGCGGGGCTCCCGCCCGTGGTCTCCACATCCACGACGGCGTACGACAGCCGGCTAAGATCCATCGTGCTCCCAACAGCGCGCGACACCGTGTTGCTCACCAGATGTCTTCTCTCTCGATCGGACAGGACATGCAGCGGGGGCCACCGCCACCGCGGACGAGTTCGCTCCCGTCCACGGTGATGACTGCACGTTCGTCGTCATCGATGCGCTCCTGACCCTCCAGGAACGATGTCGATGTCACGATGCGGTATCCGGCTGATTCCATCTCGCGCAGCGTCTCATGATTGCGCGCATAGCTCACTGCCAGGCCGGGCCGTATTGCGAAGAAGTTACATCCAGACGCCCACTGCTCGCGTTCCTGCATGATGCGCTTCTTGCCACCGCATATGATGGGATCGATTCGCATGCCGCATTGCTCGAGCGCCGCAAACACGTTCGGCATCTCCCGCATGGTTGAGTCGCCCTTGCTCCACTGCAGGATTGAAAGTCGCTCGGCACCGATAAAATGCGGCGCGTGAATCACACACTGTTCGCGATCTATCTGCGTGAAGATCATGTCGAGGTGAATCGCCGTGTTCTCCTTCGGCATTACAACGACGATGATGTTGCTGATCGCCGTATTCTTGAACACGAGCGAGACAAGTTCATCGATTGCCGCCGGACTGGACCGTTCACTGAAACCGATCATCAACAGATCGGGACGCAGCGGGTGCACATCACCGCCTTCGAGCGTGTAGTTGACTCTGCGCTCGACCGAGCCGTCGTATAGAATCCCCTCGTTGGCTAGCAGAGGGTGGTGTGCGAAGAGCGTCTTCATGATCAACTCTTCGGTCCAACGCGTGCCGTATCGCATGGAACCGATCATGACATGCTTGCCAAGTCCCATCGCGGTATCACGTGTAAAGAAAAGATTCGGAACGGGCGGTAGCGCGAAACCGGTTTCGTTGAGTGTGCGCGCAAGTGGCCCCGGCACTTCCTCACGACCCTCGATGAGGACGCGCACGACGTCTTCTGGCGGGAGGTCGTTCAGGTCCTTGGCGATTGGAGCCGACTGGAGCATGTCCATCGCCTCGCGAATAATCAGGTGCCTGGCTTCCACCGTGGCCACGCTCTCAGCGAGCAGGTCACGGACGTAGTGCACCTCGGCGAATCGCTCCAGCACCGCAACGAGCCGGCGGTGTTCGGTTTGGGCAGTCTCGACGTGGATGATGTCGTCGTACAGATAATCTTCGCGCGTGTCCGGCGTCACGGCCAGCAGCTCCGGGCCGGGCTCGTGAACGAGGACCGAGCGGAGGGGGCCGATCTCTGAATTGATGTTGACTGGCATCTTTTTGTAAGATAGCCGAACGGTCAACTTGCGGGCCTTGGCGGTATGGGCCTACCTTTGTGAAGAATTTCACAAGCCGCCTTTTCCACTTGAAACGAGTACCCGACTCCACCGTTCGACGCCTGTCCCTCTACCTCGGCTTTCTCGAAGAGCTGGAGCAGCGAGGCGAGGCTACAGTCTCCAGCGACGTTCTCGCCCGCCTCGGCGGGACCACGTCCGCGCAGGTGCGCAAGGATCTCTCGATCTTTGGATCATTCGGCAAGCGCGGCCTGGGCTACTTCGTCCCCGAGCTCACGGGCAGCCTCCGAGACATCCTCGGCCTCGGGCGAGACTGGCATGTAGTCATAGTCGGCGCTGGGAAGATCTGACTGGCACTGGCGCAGTACCCGGGCTTCCGTGAAAAAGGATTCCAGGTCTCGGCCCTGTACGACGCTTCGCCCGGCAAGATCGGAACGACGGTGAATTCCATCCAGGTTCGCGACATCAAGCGGCTGGCCACGGACGCACGCACCGAACATTTCGATA
>JBDTAW010000136.1:0-7667 GCA_039924445.1 Gemmatimonadaceae bacterium | reverse complement strand
ATTTCTGCGAGGTGGTGATCTTCGACAGCACCTGTGAGAAGGACCTTCAACGTGTCGGTGAGAAACGCGACCGCATGATGGTTCTTCACGACTGATGGGTATTTACTGAAGATGTCGGATTTCTCAGGATCCTCGATGTGGGCTTCAAGGCCAATCAGGCCTTCCTTGCGCGCCTTCTGAAACACGTCATACAACAGCTGCAGCAGTTCACCATACGCCTTCTCCGTATACGGGTTCGGCTTGAGCAGCCCGAAAACCGATCCGAATACGCGTTTAATGAGCGCCGGCGGATTGCCGACGATCATTGAGCCGAATGCGGCGCCTCCAATTACGACGAATTCAGATATCTGGATCAGGGCAGCAACTTTGCCATGCTCCATTATGAACCCGCCCAGGATGCTCCCGAATACAACTACCAAACCAATGATTACGAACACGCGTATCTTTCCTGACTTCCGTCAGCCAGCGTGTAACTGGCCCAAGTTCTTCGCATAGGTGTCAGTATCGGCGAACAGATGGTAAAACTAGACATGGATACCCCTGGGGAGTGCCCGGATAGTTGGGGTGCGGTGCTCGACAAGCTGCTGCTCGGGCTCACGCACAACATCAGCAACCGCGTGGCGACGCTGGCGGGTGTTTCGGACATCCTGTCTGGAGATCCGACAATTCCGCCCATCCTGCGCGCACTGGCCGATGAGGTCCCTCGGCTGGAGCGTGGCATACGCTTGCTTCGCCTGCTCGCTGTTCCCGAGGAGGAACGGGACGAAGCGCTTGAGACTACCCGGATCGTTGACGATGCGATCTCGCTGGCCGAGCTCCATCCAGACTGTCAAAACATCAGTTTCAGTCTGGCTGCGAGGCACGATGTGCCGCCCGTTATCGCCCGTCCAACGGTCCTTACTCACGCTATCGTGGTAGCTCTGACTGCCGCTGCCTCCGACGGCGGTCAACCGGGTAAACCGGCGTCCATCCTGGTGACTTTTGTGACCGAGGAGCCCAACCTGATTATCTCGGCGGGCCGATTTTCGGTACGGGCGCTACTTCTCAGTGCGGGCCGGAACTAACCAGAGGTCAGCAGAGAGTAGTCATCCTGCCGAAAGAGATTCGTCATCCCGCGGAAAGGCAGTCGTCATCCCGCCGAAGGTCGGGATCCCGCAGTAGGCCGGCTAAGCCTTCTTGAGGGGAATGGCTGTCGCCCATTCCTTGCCGTCGGATACAACATTCGCACGCTTGTTCTCATCGGCGATCTGATTGACGATCTCTCCACGAAGAATCGTCACGTCGTTGGGCGCCTCGATGCCCAGGCGGACCCCACCACGGTCGCACTGGAGGACGACGATCTTGATACCACCGTCGATAATTAGCGTGTCACCGGGCCGCCGCCCCAGAATCAACATGCGATTAGCAGAAGATAACCCGGTTGCCCGACGGCCGTCGGACTACCGTCAACTGGAACTAACGAATCATGTCGAGCAGTGTCTGCGACATGCTGTTGGCCGTCGTAATCACCTTGGCCGCGGCCGCATACGCCTGCTGATTCTTCGTGAGGGAAATGAGTTCCTGGTCGGTCGATACTCCGCTGACGCTCTGCCGCTGCGTATCAGCCTGCTGGGCGAGGGTCGAGTAAACCGTGGACGATGAAGTCGCGTCGTTCGTGGCTACCCCAACCCGTGTTACCAGGTCGCGGTAATACTCCATGACGGACGTCGTTTCGGTGGAGCCGTACTTCGTCATGGTCGTCGTGTCGTTGGCAACGGCGGCGATCCTGTTGGCAATGTTGTTGTTGCCGGTAGCTCCCTGCGTATCGCCAGCTGCAATGTATGATGCGTTCGACGCAACCTGAGCCGAGAGGCTGATCGATCCGGCAGTAAGCTTGGTCGGGTCGAAGAAATTGACATTAGAACCAGTGGGGGGTGTCGCAGGATTCCAGTTGGAGCCACCAAGCGCGTCACCAGCAGCGGTCCAGCCGGCGGTATGAATCGCGTTGACACTCGTGACGATCCCGTTCGTGAGCGTGTCCAGTTGGCTCTTCGCGTTCGGGATATCCTTGTTGAGTGCGTCGAGATTGGCTCCCAGAGAGCCGCCCGGCGACTGCGTGGCAAAGTTACGACCGCTCAACTGCAATACTATTGAGCCACTCGTTCCCTGCAGGTTGAAATTCTTCGAATCCGAGCCGTCAACGACGGTGGCGCCGGCAACATAAATCGTGTCTGAGCCGTTGTCGTGATCAATCACGCGCACAGGCACGATCTTGCTCAAGGCATCAATCGCGTTGTCTCGCATGTCACGAAGATCGTTGGCCGTCGTTCCATTGGCCTCAGCCGCGACAATCTGCTTGTTGATGCTCGCGATCTGCGACGTGTACTGATTGATCTGATTGACCTGCTGCGTAGCGGAATCGAGAGTATTCGATGCTAGCTGGTCGAGGTTCGTCGAGAACTGGTTGAGTGTCGACGCCACCGCTGCACCACGCTGTTGAACCACGCTTTGTGCGGCCGCACTGGTCGGGTTATTGGCAAGATCACTCCACGACGCATAGAACTGACTCAGCGTATTGGAAAGTCCTGTGTCCGATGGTTCGCCGAAAACCTGGCCGATCGAGTTCAGGATATCACTCTGCGTAGAATAGCCGCCAGCTGCAGATGTCTGCGCGCGGAAATTCGTGTCGAGCATGGTGTCTCGTACACGCGAAATGTCCTTCACAATCACACCCGTTCCCACCGCCCCCTGCGGAGTGTAAAGCGGCGTATTGGGTTGCAGATTGATGACCTGTCTGCTGTAACCAGGGACGTTTGCGTTCGCGATGTTGTTGGCGGCCGTCTCAATTGCCGCCTGCTGCGCTTGCAGCGCGAGCGTCGCGGTCCCGAGTATCGAGTTTAGTGACATGATCAGCCTCTATGCTGTGCGCGAGAAGGCAAAAGCGTCACTGCGTGTATACGCAGCCGGGGATGCGGACCCATATCCCTGTTGTGCGGCATCGTTCGGTGCGCCAACCACCGCTCGAACCACTGAATCGGTGTTCGCGATTGCTTCGCGAAGAATTCGACGGTTGATGCCAATCTCGGTCGAAAGTCGCGCCGCAGAGACCTGCAATGCTTCGCGCGCGCTGCGGAGTGCAGGCGTCATCCACGGACCCAGCGCTCCTTCGAGATGTTTGACGCCCGTCTCTTCCTTGCATCCCGCCATCGCGTTGATCGAACGCCGACCCTTCCGCGCTTCTCCAAGTGTGAGCAGCATGCGGTGAGTGGCAAAAACAGAATCGTCGATGGCCTGCAAGTCGTCGACTGCAATCGCTGCGCGTTGGCGTAGCACGATCTCCGTGAGGTCGTCTATCAGCTTTCGCTCGGACGTCAGCGCTACCGACAAAGCATCGAGTGCCGCCATTGATACCGGAGCGGAACTGGTGCGAAAACTGTCGGCAGGAAGCGTTTGCTCGTGATGATACGTTTGCATCATTGTACTGTTCTTTCGCTCGACATCGTGATCAACGTTGTGCCGGTCACTTGTCGATGCCGGTTGGCATCAATGCGGTACTTTCTGGTGGCACCGCCGATCCCTGCGACTGGACAGCCGCCTTGAGCTGGCGATATATCGATTCACTCAGGCCATGCTTCCATTTCTCGGGAGTATCGGCGGCCACGTGCTCATCCAGCAGGCTGGTGAACATTTCTTCCCCGGCTCCGCCGTCGGTCAGGCCACCGCTTGGTACGGTCGAGCGCATGGATTTGTACATCTGTTGTACAAAGACCCCTTCCAATTGATGCGAGACCTTGTGCAACTTGGCGTCCCTGGCCGCAGCGGCTGGGTCACCGGACGGATCTTTCAAGGTCGCCGTGGGGCCACCTATCCTTATCATCGAATGATAACTTCGGCGGACAGAGCGCCGACTTCGCGTAGCGATTCAAAAATCGCGGCGATCTCGGATGGCGACGTCTGCACTGCCTGAAGTGCAGATGCCACAGCCTGGACGGATGCGCCGGTGGCGACTCGTACCGCCTGGCTTCCGCCCCCACTCCCGTTAAGACCAGCCCCGCTGGCCGCTGCTCCAGCTGCGGCCGGAGCGCCTGCTGCTCCCCCAATAGTCAGCGTGACTCCACCATGACTTACGACTGCTTCGCCCACCGTAATGTCACCACCAGCGACGACCGTTCCATCCCGTCCGTCGATCACTAATCTGTTCGCGCGATCCGGGGTGACTTTCAGGTCCTGGATTTTCACAATGGTAGCCGCGCGATCACCCGTCGCCGGGAGCGTCAGTGAAATCGAACCAGGATCTTCTACCTTTGCAGTGTTGGCTCCGACGGACTGATTTATGGCAGCAACGATCTTCGTAGCAGTTCCAATATCGGGATCCTTCAATAGCAGCCTTGACGAATTGGCAAAGCTTTCGGTGGTCACCGATCCCTCTAGAAGTCCACCGCTCGGGATGCGTCCCGATGTTTCGACAGTGTTGAAGTCGCGCGAGTTGATGTTGCCATCGCTCATTATGAGTGAACCCTGTGCGGTTGCAACGGATTGTGCGCCTGCATCGGTTACGAGCGGGGTCATCCATAGTGTGCCGCCGCGGAGTGACCGAGCATCACCCAGAGATGAGATCGTAATGTCGAATTTCCCACCAGGACGCAGGTATGGCGACACTTCCGCCGTAACCAGAACTGCAGCAGCATTTCGAGTGCGCAAGACCTGCGCAGGTATCTGAATATCGAAGCGACGCAAAAGGTTCGCGACGGATTGGACAGTCTGACCACCCTGGCTTCCGCCGACTCCGCGATCTCCAGTGCCATCAAGGCCGACGACTATTCCATAGCCGAGCAATCGCACCGGCATGGACCCGTCGGCGATTGTAATGTCACGAATCCGTGCGGACTGTGCGCCGGCCTGAAATGCAAACAGCGTCAGGCAGCCCAGTGTCGTGATGAATGCTTCAAGATATCGCTTCATGGCCAGAACGCTCCTAGTAGCCGACCTATTATCCCACTCTTCGCCTTACCGAGAGGTCCTTCTGCCTGATAGTCGAGGTCCGCATCTGCCATGCGAAACGATTGCACGCTATTGTCGGGGGCTACGTCCTGAACGCGAACCCACCCCGTCAAGACCAGGTTCACCTTGCTTTCCTCTACTTTGATGATCTTGGAACCCTTGAGTTGCATCACTCCATTCGGACCGATCGCTACAACCCTTGCACTCATGTCAGTGGTCAGCCGGTTTGTTCTCGCGTCGAGTCCGCTGTTCTGTGACTGATTGCCGTTGTTCGAGTTGATGCCGAAAGACTTGTTGCTTGTTGGAGTCGATATGCCGAGCCCAAGGCTACGCTGCCGATTTTCCGTTGCATTCACTTCCTTGTCGAGTGAAGTGAGTGTGTACTCATCTACAAGGACGGTGACGATATCTCCCAGGTGGAAATCGCGACGATCTGAGAGCCATGATTGCCTGCCGGGCACCGCAGTGGAGGTGAGGACCGGAGTTGTTTGCGCCGTCGGTGTCGCTGCGCCGGCTCGCGTTGCCGCTGGCGGTTGCGCAGCTGGCGCAGCCTGAGCTCCGAGATCAACTGCGACCGAAAGTGATCCCATGGCCGCTGCGAACGCAGCGGCCGCCATGAGCATACCGACTGGTCGATTCTTCATTGCATCACCCTCACACTGTTCGGACCCGTGATGACGCCGTGCAGGCGTCGTCTATTATCGAGCTTCACGTAGACATCATCTCCCTTGCTGCCACGCCCAATCGCCGTTCCTCGAACGCGAATCGTCACGCCTGGTGTCGAGTAGACGACGTCGACTGCGTCGCCGGCTCTTACGAGGTCTGGCATCGCAACACCAGGCTCGCGCAGTATCTCGCCCTCATGGATGACTCGGCGTGCGACCCAACCCGGAGAAACATTTGCAGCTTCCGGCACGCTTCCGTCGGTAAGAGTTGTGTCGGACCACTTTATGTCCGTGGCCGACAGAACTGTTCCGCGCATGAGGTCGCGTGCTGCGACTGGGATCTTTCCCGCGCCTGGCTTTGGCGATTGCGCACTCGCCGAGTGAACAACGCACATGATGGCAGCGAGAAATGCGGCATTGTGTTTCAGCATCGTTACCGCATCAAGGAGTTCGCGGTCTGCGACATGTCTTCGCTGTTCTTGATCGCCTTTGAGTTGATCTCGTACGCACGCTGTGCGGTGATCATATCAACCATTTCGGTAACGATCTCAACATTGCTGCCTTCGAGGTATCCCTGGGCAATGCGGCCATTACCGTCTTCAGTCGGGTTGCCGCGAATTGGTTCGCCCGACGTCGGAGTTTCAGAAAATAGATTCTGCCCCATCGATTCGAGCCCGGATGAGTTAGCAAAACGTGCGAGTTCGATGCGACCAAGTTCCTGGGATCCATTAGTCGCGCCCGTTACTCCATTGGCAGTAACAACGCCTGTTTCTGAGATGGTGACCGACGTTGCGTCCTTTGGCACCTTGATCGGTGGCTGGATTGCATAACCCTGGTTCGTAACGAGTACACCCTGGTCAGATACCTGTAGGCTGCCGTCGCGCGTGTACGCGGTATTGCCGTTCGGGAGCTGGACCTCGAAGTAGCCTTCGCCCTCGATCGCGAGATCGAGTGGACGAGATGTCTGCTCCAACGATCCCTGGGAATCGATTCGCTGAACCGATGTAAGCCGAGTACCGAGTCCGACCTGAATCGCGGGAAGTTGCTCCGTGTCGCGCGAGCCAAGCGTTGCCGGACCCTGGAGTGTCTGGTAAAGCAGATCTTCGAAGTGAGCACGGCTTCTCTTGAAGCCGGTGGTATTGACGTTGGCGAGGTTATTGGCGATGACGTCGGTGCGCGTCTGCTGCGCCTGCATGCCTGTTGCTGCGGTACGAAGTGCGGGATCCATTGATCAGTCTCCTTAGTTTGCTGGGCGGGCCAGTTCGGTCGTTGCGATCTCACGCACGGTGTCGAGCGTGGTTACCGCCTTCTGCACTGCTGTGTAAGCGCGCTGAATCGAGATCATGTCCACCATCTCACTGATTGGCGTGACATTGCTCTGTTCGAGAGCGCCCTGGCGTACAATTCGTAAATCCTGATCTGCTTTCTTGCGTGTAGAGGGGGGAATGAACAGCCCGCTGCCTTCTGCACTCAGAGTAGTCTTTTCGGGAATCGTTTCGATCCTGAGTCTGCCGACTTCGGCATTGTCCACAGAGACAGTGCCGTCTCTGCTAATCTGGAGAGCGCCTATCTGCGATTGGCCTGGGGTTGCAACCCGGATGGCACCATTCTCACCGAGAATGGGATTGCCGGATGCATCGGTGAGATCGCCGGAATCGCTCACCTGCAGCGAGCCCCCGCGGGTGTATCGCTCACCGTTTGGAGTCTTGACGACAAAGAACCCGCGACCATCGAGAGCCACATCGCGCGGATTGTTGGTCGTATTCAGAGTCCCCTGGGAAAAATCGGTGACCTCGTCGGCCGCGGGCAGCGCACCCTCAACCATCCGCGCAAAGACCTTCTGGCCCTTGAAGCCATCGGTCGATACGTTGGCCAGGTTGTTGGACGTCACCTCCTGCCGGCGCTCCCAGTAGCGGAGCGCTGCAGCGGCACTGGACATCCCATTCGGTCGAACACTCGCACCCATAAGTCGAATCTCCGGTTTGACATGGATGGTATTAGCAACACGGGTACCAGAATCGC
>JBDTAW010000135.1:0-7515 GCA_039924445.1 Gemmatimonadaceae bacterium | reverse complement strand
AACCGTTGCCAGACATAAATTTAACCGATCTAAATGCAATCATATTATCAGGTCGAAACGCGACCGTCAGCCGTCGCGTGAGCGCTCCCGAATTTCCAGCTACGACCAAGCGCACTACCTTCTGCGGCGCACTCCGCGCCGAGCATGTCGGAGCAACCGTCCGGCTTGGTGGATGGGTTGAAAGTTCGCGGAATCTGGGTGGCATGGTATTCCTCAATCTCCGAGATCGCGCCGGAGTTGTGCAGGTGTCCTTCAACCCGGACTTCACTGCGCCGGATGTGATCGAGCGCGCGTCGTCGGTATCTCTCGAGAGTGTGGTCCTGATCGAAGGCACCGTGGCCGAGCGTCCCGCCAACATGGCGAATCCGGACATGAGCACTGGTGCGATCGAGGTGCGGGCGGCGACGATGACTACCGTCGGACCTGCGGAGTCAGTAGCGATGCCCGTCGTAGCGAAGGGTTCGAACCTGCCGGCTGAGGATGTGCGCCTTCGGTATCGCTACCTCGATCTCCGTCGCGCAGCGCTCCAGGCGAACTTCATTCTGCGACACAAGTTGTTGCAGACGACGCGCAAGTACCTCGACGCGAAGGGCTTTCTCGAGATCGAGACACCGATACTCACGAAGCCCACGCCCGAAGGGGCGCGCGACTATCTGGTGCCGAGTCGGGTGCATCCGTCCGAGTTTTACGCGCTGCCCCAGTCACCTCAGCTTTACAAGCAGCTGTTGATGATCTCGGGAATGGATCGGTATTTCCAGCTTGCGCGTTGTTTCAGGGACGAGGATCTTCGCGCCGATCGTCAGCCTGAGTTTACGCAGATCGACATCGAGGCCTCGTTCATCGAGCCCGAGGACATCTATGCGCTGACCGAGGGAATGCTGAAGGAGTTGTTCGCGGTAGCCGGAGTCAATGTCGAAACACCGTTCGCGCGCATGACGTACGCAACGGCGATGGAGTATTTCGGCTGTGATCGGCCCGACCTCCGTTATGGACTCGAGATCCGCGACGTAACCGCGGTCTTCGCCGAGTCCGAGTTCGGAATCGCACGGAACGCGATCGCCGCTGGCGGGCGCGTTCGTGGCATAGTTCTGCCGGGCGGAGCATCGCTGTCACGCAAGCAGGTGGACGAGATCGAGGCTGTTGCAAAGAGCGCTGGAGCGGGCGGCTTGATTCGCATCAAGAGCGTTGCCGGCGCGCTCGACGGTGCGGCCGCGAAGTCTCTGACCGACGGGGGCCGCGCGGTACTCCAGCTTACCGACGGCGACCTGATGTTGTTGGTGGCCGGCCCGGACCACATATCGAATCCAGCGCTTGACAGAACTCGGCAGGAATCCGCACGCCGGTTGTCGCTCGTTCCGGACGGTGCGAACGAACTTGTCTGGGTGACGGATTTCCCGATGTTTGCCGTGGACCCTGGATCCGGTCGGCTGGATGCGATGCATCATCCATTTACGGCGCCGAACCCGGAAGACGTTCATCTACTCGATACAGATCCGGGTCGCGTGCGGGCGCTCGCTTACGATGTCGTGCTGAACGGTACCGAGCTGGGGGGCGGAAGTATTCGCATCAGCGATCCAGTGGTGCAGCGGCGGGCACTGTCGTTACTCGGCGTCGACGCAGCAACCGCGGAGGCCCGATTTGGCTTCTTGCTGGAGGCGCTGTCGGCGGGAGCTCCGCCGCATGGCGGAATTGCGCTTGGATTCGACAGGATCGCGATGTTGCTGGCGGGGGCCCCCAGTTTGCGTGATGTGATTGCGTTCCCTAAGACAACGGCAGCACGCGCGTTGTTCGAGGGCGCTCCGACTCTCGTGCCGCCGGACGAACTTGCGGCACTGCACCTCAAGACAACGGCAGATTGAGCATTTCAGAAGACAACGTCGCCCAGCGCATCTCGACTGAGGGTGCGGACATGCTCACGCTTGCAGGCGTGAATGACGAGAATATCACCGAGCTGATGCGCCAGACTGGAGCGCGGGTTGCCTTGCGTGGTGACACGATGACGATTTCGGGCTCGCGCGATGAAGTGGAGCGTGCACAGCCCGTAGCGCAACGAATGATCGATACGGCCAAGCGTCAGCTCCCCCTAACGGCGGACGATGTGCTCCGTATGAGTCTCGACGGTGTACGCCCGGATGGCTCCGCGTCAGACGATCGCATCGTTCTTCCCGGAATTCGCAAGGTCATTCAGCCCAAGACGAGCGGTCAGGCGGAGTATCTAAAGCAGATCACTGAGAATGACATCGTTATTGGTATCGGACCCGCTGGCACTGGAAAGACGTATCTCGCTGTAGCGGCGGCCGTTGACGCGCTTTCGCGCAAGCGCGTTCGCCGAATAGTACTGGCGCGTCCAGCGGTCGAAGCTGGCGAGAGTCTCGGATTCCTTCCGGGCGACATGCAGGCGAAGGTCGATCCGTATCTTCGCCCGTTGTACGATGCGCTCGAAGACATGATGCCTGCCGAGCGCGTGCAGAAGGCGCTCGAGACCAGAACTATCGAGATTGCGCCGCTTGCGTACATGCGTGGCCGCACGCTCGCGGATGCGTTCGTCATTCTTGACGAGGCACAGAATGCGACCAGCGCTCAGATGAAGATGTTTCTGACGCGACTCGGCGTGAACTCCCGCGTTGTCATTACGGGAGACAAGACTCAGATCGATCTGCCTCGTCGCGAGGATTCCGGGCTGGTGCAGGTAGAAAGAGTGCTCGCCGGTATCGAGGGTATTTCGTTCTTCTACTTCACGGATGCCGATGTGGTGCGTCACCGCCTGGTGCGTGATATCATCAAGGCTTACGCAGAAGACACAACCGGGTAAGTAGATGAATCTCTGGGACCGACTGTCCGCACGCGATGGCGCGCAGGAGGCCGACGCGGCTGATCGTTCGCGACGGGAAGGTGCTGCCGCGGCGAAGACCTCGTTCGTGCCACGTCTCGACCTCATACTCGGGGTAGTCGCCGTCGCCGTGAGATTGATTCTGGACCCCCTGATCTACTTTGCGATCGCAATTGTGGTCGCTGTGCTGGTGGCGGGTCGAACCGGAGATTTTGTCACGGCGTTCTTTGTTGCGGTCGGCTCGTTGTTTCTGTATCGAGCGCAGCGCTGGCGCAGGATTCCCGACCATCTACGCTGGCTCGCTTGGGCGGATCTCAACAAGCCGCTTTTGCGGCGACTAAGTCTCGAGGCGCCAGGTACGTACGCGCACACGATTGCGATGGCGAACCTTACGGAAGCCGCGTGCGACGCGATTGGCGCTGACGGATTGCTCGGCAGGGTTGGCGCGTATTACCACGACATTGGCAAGCTCCGCAAGCCACAACACTTCGTGGAGAATCAACCGCGTGGTCGAAACCCGCACGACAAGCTGAAACCTTCGACGAGTGCGACGATAATTCGTTCTCACGTACGCGACGGTATTGATCTCGCGAAGGAGAATGGAGTGCCGCGCCAGATTCGCGCATTCATTGCAGAGCATCACGGGACACTACCGATCGCGTATTTTCTGGCGAAGGCACGTGAACGTGATGAATCTGTCAACGCGGCGGAGTACGCCTATCCCGGGCCGATCCCGCAAAGCGCAGAAACGGCAGTCTGCATGCTGGCCGATGCTGCTGAGGCAACGGTGCGATCGCTTGCCGATCCTACTCCGCAATCGATTCGCACCTCCGTGGACGCCACAGTTGCGGCGCGTATTCAGGATGGGCAACTCGCTGATGCCCCGATAACGCTTCGCCAACTCGGGATAGTTCGTGACCAGTTTGTCAGGATTCTGACCGGGATGTATCACGGACGCATCGAATATCCATCGCCGGCTCGTCCGCTATCAATTCCGGCCAAGCCGGACTCGCGAGCGACCGCGTGAGCATTGCGGTAGATGTGTCGCGCGAGGGACTCCGAATTGCAATTTCTGAAGCGCGCGTGCGAGAGGTTGTTCGCGCAGTTTGTCGGCGGGAACGCGTTGGTGACGCGCTTGTATCGGTCGCATTTGTCAGCAACGCTCGGATCTCGCGCATGAATCGCGAATACCTCGGGCACTCGGGCTCCACGGACGTGATAACGTTCGAACTTGAATCCAGCGATGGCGCGGCGCACGACGCGCGCGCTGTAATCGGCGACATCTATATCGCCCCGAACGTCGCAGCGGCAAACGCGCGCGCCGCTGGAGTGGGCATTCGCGAGGAATTGACGCGCCTTGTGGTGCACGGGACGCTGCACGTGCTTGGATACACGCACGACGAGAACGCTGATCGGATGCAAGGTGACATGTGGCGTCGCCAGGAGGCCCTGGTTGCCGCAATCGTTTGACGACCTGATTACCGACTTCGAGGCCGGGAAACTTGCGGCTCTCGCTCGCGCTATCAGCATCGTTGAGAATCACCGGAAGGGTTACGACGAGTTGATGGCGCGACTGCATCCGCACATCGGGCGTGCGCAACGACTCGGGATAACCGGACCGCCCGGCGCTGGAAAGAGTACCGTCACCAATCTCATTGTTCAGTCGCTCCGACGTGACAATCTCCGTGTCGGCGTTGTTGCGGTTGATCCGACGTCTCCATTCACTGGCGGTGCGCTGCTCGGCGACAGAGTCCGCATGGAGTCCGTAGCGCTCGATCCCGGTGTCTACATTCGTTCGATGGCGACTCGTGGTTCGCTCGGGGGCCTTTCTGCAAGGACCGCCGAAGTCGCGGATGTCCTCGACGCCTTTGGTTTTGACCGGATCATCATCGAGACTGTCGGAGTCGGCCAGACCGAACTCGACATCGCGCGCACCGCGGACACAACTGTCGTCGTGCTCGTCCCCGAGTCTGGTGACTCTATCCAGACCCTCAAAGCAGGCGTGATGGAAATCGCCGATATCTTCGTCGTGAACAAGGGAGATCGGCCGGGCGCCGACCGACTTCGCAACGACATAGAATTGATGCTCGGGCTTCGGCGCGGCGTCGCTTCGGCGAACATTCCGGCGCACCATGGAGTGCCGCTCAAAACGTTCAACCCGATCCGGATTGCTCGGGAAGCGGGTCGAACCGAGAATCCGGAGCAGTGGTTGCCGCCGGTCCTGGGGACGATCGCGTCGAAAGGCGAGGGGATAGACCTTCTGCTGGAGGCTGTGGATCGCCACTTTCGTTATCTTGAAACGTCCGGTGGCCTGAAGGGGCGCCGGCGCAACAGACTCAAGAATCAGGTCACGGAAGTGGTGGCCGAGCGTGTACGCGCTCGGCTCTGGGAAGATCCGGATACTATCAAGTGGCTCGACACGCAGCTCGATTTGCTGGAGGCGGGAACGGCGACGCCGTTCAGTGTCGCCGATGAATTGTTGAGTCGGAGCGGCCCACTGCTGACTGGAGTCAAACCATGACGACGGCTGAAATGCTGGAGCTGGATCGATTGCGCGAAGAAGTCGCGCAATGGCGCGCCCGGTTTGACGCGGCGAAGAAGCGCAATGCGCTTTTCGCCAATTCGGGTGAGGTGGTCGAGCCGCTCTATACCGCACTCGACATCTCGGGCGACGCTGCGGCCGCCGAGGTTCCGGGCGAATTCCCGTTTACTCGCGGAATCCACCCGACGGGCTATCGCGGAAAGCTCTGGACCATGCGGCAGTTTGCCGGGTTCGGTACCGCTCCAGAGACGAACGCGCGGTACAAGTACCTCCTTTCACGTGGACAGACGGGGCTTTCGGTCGCATTCGATTTTCCGACTTTGATGGGGTACGACTCGGACCATGCCCGGTCCGAGGGTGAGGTAGGAAAGTGCGGCGTCGCGATCTCGAGTCTGGCGGACATGGAAACCTTGTTTGAGGGCATTCCGCTCGACAAGGTATCGGTGTCGATGACGATCAACGGGCCAGCCGTCATTCTGTTCGCGTTCTACGTTGCGGCTGCTGAGAAACAGGGAGTCGCGGCTACCGAGCTGCGCGGGACGATCCAGAACGACATCCTGAAGGAGTACATGGCGCAGCACGCATGGGTATATCCCATCGAGCCCGCGCTGCGCCTCATTGTCGATAACTTCGCGTGGTCCGCGGAACACGTGCCACTGTGGAATACGATCTCGATTTCGGGGTATCATATCCGCGAAGCTGGTGCGACGGCTGCTCAGGAGCTCGCGTTCACACTCGCTGACGGCTTCACCTATGTCGAGCGTGGGATTGCACGCGGACTGGACGTGGACGACTTCGCACCGCGGCTTTCGTTCTTCTGGGACATTCACAACGATTTCTTCGAAGAGATCGCGAAGCTGCGCGCTGCACGCCGGATCTGGGCACGCCATCTGAAGGAGCGTTTCGGCGCGAAGGACACACGATCGCTCATCATGCGATTCCACTCGCAAACCGCCGGCGTGACGCTGACCGCGCAGCAGCCGATGAATAACATTGTACGGGTCGCGTATCAGGCAATGGCGGCCGTGCTGGGTGGAACGCAGTCATTGCACACCAATTCGATGGACGAGACTCTGGCGCTGCCCACAGAGCAGGCAGTGCAGGTCGCACTGCGCACGCAGCAGGTTCTCGCGTACGAAACAGGCGTCCCGAATGTCGCCGATCCGCTCGGCGGCTCATACTATGTAGAAGCACTGACCGACAAACTTGAGAACGAAGCAGAGGCTTTGTTTGCGAAGATTGAGGAAGTCGGCGGTGTTGTGCGCGGGTTGGAGACTGGCTGGTTGCAACGTCAGATATCGGAATCTTCGTCTCGCCAGCAGTGGGAAGTCGAACAGCGCCGGCGCACAATCGTCGGTGTAAACGATTTTGTCACGGAAGAGGGAGAGCTCACGATTCCGTTGCTCAAGGTGGGCATTGAGGCCGAGCGCGAGCAGCGGGCACGGATGGCCGAGATGCGCGCTTCGCGTGATGATGCGCTCGTCCAAGGGCGGTTGACTGCACTTCGTGACGCGGCGAAGACCGATGCGAACCTGATGCCGTTCATCCTGGATTGTGCTCGCGCATATTGCACGCTTTACGAGATTCGCGCCGCGATGGAAGAAGTTTTTGGTGCGTATCGCGAACCAGTCTTCTTCTAACAATCAGACTCGATCCAGATGCGTCCTATCAGAGTACTAGTTGCAAAGCCTGGACTGGATGGCCACGACCGTGGAGCCAAGGTTGTCGCTGCCGCGTTGCGTGACGCCGGAATGGAAGTGATCTACACTGGGCTGCATCAGACACCGGAGATGATCGCGACAGCTGCTATTCAGGAAGATGTCGATGTCGTCGGTCTGTCGATTCTGAGTGGCGCTCACATGACACTGATACCGCGCGTTCTCGATCTGCTGAGAGCCGACGGTCGCGAAGACATACTCGTGACCGGCGGCGGAATTATCCCTCGCGAAGATATGGACGCGCTTGAGGCTCGCGGTACGGGCCGGTTATTCGGCCCGGGCACCCCTACGAGCGAGCTTGTGGAATACATCCACAACTGGTTCGAGGCGCGCGAAGCTCAGACCGCGTGAGCTCAAGACTAAGGTCGCTCGACGCGGAACTGCGTGAGCTGGAGGAGAAACTCCAGAAGGGTGGCGGAGCAGCC
>JBDTAW010000134.1:0-18683 GCA_039924445.1 Gemmatimonadaceae bacterium | reverse complement strand
GCGCGTGATTCCTGCTCGTCGCGCCTCTGGTCGGCCTGGCGCAGCGTTCGGATGGCGGGCCAGTTGAGCACCATCGGGAGTACGGCGACGACCACTGCGGCGCTCACGATATCGCGACTGCGCTCGGCCGTCGAGCGCAACCGTAGGGCGACTGCGCGCGCAAGCTGGACAACACCGAATCCCGCCCAGGCTCCCCAGCATACAAACGCCCACGTGAAGAAGTAGTCGCGGTCGCGAGCTTCATGTTTCGTACCGGGCGGGAGTATGCCGTGTCCGTAGGACGCACCAGCGCGCAGGTTTAGATAGAGCACCACACCGACACTTGTCGTGACGAGCAGGATCAACCACGCTCGCCAGCCGGAACGATTCGCAGCGCGATGACGCACCGAGCCGTAGATGCCGAGCAACCCGTACATAACCGTTACCGTCGTGCGCGCGACTGTTGGACCAGGATCGGGCCCCAGGCCCAGCGCGAACTGCCAGTCGGCGTACTCGAAAACGTTGCCAAACTGCAACCATAGCGGCGCCCGACGTGGCCACATGGGCGCAACATCATACTGATGACGTAACACAACATCGATCAGCGCTGTGACGGAAGATGGATTCCCCTGATTGATCGCTGGATCGTGTTGCGCACGAAACAGCATGAACAGAATCGCAGAACCGCCGACGATGGAAAGCAGTAGCCCAACCGCAATTGTACGAATGTCCGGCCGTTTGCGCGCAAAGGCGAGGATATAGAATGCGGCTGGGACAGTGAGCAGCGCGGTGAGATGAAGCGACCACGCAACCCCGCATGTGTAAAGCGTGAGCACGACCCATCGGCGTTCGAGTGACTGGGCATATCGTTGTGCACACCAGACAATCACGAACGCGCCCAACAATGAACAGGCGTAAACCTCGGTTTCGGTCGCGTTTAGCCAGACAGTTGACATGAGTCCAGCTGTCAGAGCGGCGGCGAACGAAGAGATCGCATCACCTGTCGACCGCCAGAAGAGGTTCGCGACGATTCCGAATGCCAATGCCGTGCAGAGCGCGGAAAATGCATTCACCGCGATCGTGAAGCCGACCAACGGAGCCGCGACCATGCTCCATACGTGAGCCAGCATGATGTAGAGTGGCGTCCCCGGCGGGTGGGGGATGCCCAGAGAGTGAATCGCAGCGAGGAACTCGCCGGCATCCCAGTATGTCACCCCTCTCGCGAGAGTGACGCAGTAAACCGCAAACAAAAAGACACTGGTGGCCAAATCCGGCCTCGCGAAGCGACTTCGCGTTGTTGCTCCCGACATCAGGCCCGCATATCGCCCGCCGATACGTGCCCGGTCGCAAGACGAGGCATCTGCCCGCCAAGGATGTTGCGCAGTTCGTGGGTCGAAAGCGACCGGTACAGAATCCCCTTGTGAGCCACGGAAATCGATGCGTTCTCCTCGCTCACGACGACGACGAGCGAATCCGTCTCCTCGCTCAAGCCGAGAGCTGCACGATGCCGAGTCCCCATGATTCGATCCGGAAGAGGCGACTGCGAAAGAGGCAGGATGCACCCGGCGGCCAGTACAACATTTCCGTGGATGATTACAGCGCCATCGTGGAGCGGTGTGTACGGGGTGAAGATCGTTACCAGAAGATCCGACGACGCATTCGCCTGGAGCTCGGTGCCTGTCTCAGCATACTGAAGCAAGGACATCTCCTGTTCGAGTACGATGATCGCGCCGTGGGACGAGCGGCTCAGCCTGTCCACTGCATCCACGACTTCTTCTGCGACCTCGATACGAGGGACTCGACGCAGGAAACGCGCGGCACGCGGATACCGCATCCTGTAGAAGAGGCCACGCAGCTCGGGCTGAAACAGGATGAGAGCGACGATTACGCCCAACTCGAGCCAATTCAAGCGCGCGCCTCGAGTATTGTGGCCGCGACATCGAGCGCGTGACGATTGTCGCGGACGTCGTGGACGCGAAACCACGTTGCGCCAAGGGTGAGTGCAACCACATTAGCGCCTATCGTACCGGCCCCACGTTCAGCTGGCTCCTCCACGCCCGTAATTCCTCCGATGAAGCGCTTTCGCGATGCGCCGACCATTACCTGAAAGCCAAGCTCAAGCAATTTCGGGATATTCGCAAGGGCTGCAACGGTCTGCTCCGGCCGTTTGGAGAAGCCGAGCCCCGGATCAAGTACAATCCGACGCGGATCTACACCCGCGGCAATCGCATTGCCCGTCGCAATGCGCAACTCTTCAACAATGGCGCCAACGACGTCGTCGTCTGAATAATCGACGTTCTTGTAGCTCGCCATGTTGGCGACGTCGCCGCGCGAATGCATGAGAATGAGCGTGCAACCGGATTTCGCACAGACCGACGCGATCTCGTGATCGAGGCGCAGCGCCGACACGTCGTTGACTATCGACGCACCCGCAGCGATCGCGGCGCTGGCGATATCGGACTTCACTGTATCGATGGCGACCCGCGTCTCGGGCCAGCGGCTGCGTATCGCCTGGATGACCGGAATTACGCGTCCCAGTTCTTCGACCGCAGTTACAGGCGTCGCACCAGGGCGTGTTGATTCCCCGCCAACTTCGATGACGTCGGCGCCAGCGGCAATCATCCGACCCGCGTGTTCGATCGCCCAAGGCGTTGGCAAAAAATTACCCCCGTCGCTGAAGCTGTCGGGGGTAACGTTTAGCACACCGACTATTGTCGGCCGAAACAGCTTATGCAGGCGCTATCTCCGGTCCGCCGAATAGCGGGGGGCGCGCGGGCTTCGCGCTGGGAAGCGCAGCTGGAACGGGTGCTGGCGGTGCGGGTGGCAACTCCGATGGTGCGCGCGGCGGGAGTGTTTCCCCGCGCGCGAGCATTCGCACCTCCGCTCCGGACAGTGTCTCGCGTTCGAGCAACGCCGCCGCTACGGTATGCAGCAGATCCAGATTCTCCGTGAGAACATCCGTCGCACGTTGGTACGATTCCCGGATCAATTTCGAAATCTCGGCATCAACAAGCTGTGCAGTGCTGCTGGAGATGTGACGACGACTCTGAATCTCACGGCCGAGGAAAAGCTCCTGCTCATCGTCACCAACGAGGATCGGACCAACCACGTCCGAAAGCCCCCACTGCGAGACATACCGACGAGCGATGTTTGTCGCCTGCTGAATGTCGCTTGCGGCGCCCGTTGTGACGTGCTCCTTACCGAAGACGAGTTCCTCGGCGGCACGACCGCCGTACGCCTTGACAAGCGTCGCCTTCAACTGCTCGCGCGTAATCGAGACGCGATCGTCTTCTGGAAGCGTGAACGCGAGGCCCAGAGCGCGACCTCTCGGAACGATCGTCACTTTGTGCAACGGATCGTTACCCTTGACCTTGATCGCACAAATTGCGTGACCACCTTCATGATACGCCGTGAGCTTTCGCTCAGCGTCCTTCATGACCATTGATTTGCGCTCGGCGCCGAGCATGACCTTGTCCTTGGCGTCTTCGAGATCGATCATGTAGACCTTCTCGTGATTACGACGCGCAGCCAGCAGCGCACCCTCATTCATCAGGTTCGCGAGATCCGCGCCGGACATTCCCGGCGTGCCACGAGCAAGAGTGGTCACGTCGACATCATCAGCGACAGGCTTGTTGCGCATATGAACACGAAGGATTCCTTCGCGACCGCGGAGATCCGGTGCATCCACAACAATCTGACGATCAAAGCGACCTGGCCGGAGAAGCGCCGGGTCCAGAACATCTGGCCGGTTGGTTGCCGCGATGAGTATGACGCCTTCGTTCGATTCGAAACCGTCCATCTCGACGAGCAGCTGGTTCAAAGTCTGCTCACGTTCGTCGTGACCGCCGCCCAACCCAGCACCGCGATGGCGACCGACTGCGTCGATTTCATCGATGAAAATGATGCACGGCGCGTGCGCCTTGCCTTGCTCGAACAAATCGCGCACGCGGCTTGCGCCGACTCCGACGAACATCTCGACGAAATCGGAGCCGGACATCGAGAAGAACGGCCGAGCTGCTTCACCAGCGACGGCGCGTGCCAGCAGAGTCTTGCCGGTACCTGGAGGGCCGACAAGCAAGCAGCCCTTCGGCAGTCGTCCGCCGAGCTTTGTGAATCTCGCGGGATCCTTCAGGAATTCGATGATTTCCTGGAGCTCAACCTTGGCTTCATCCGCACCAGCGACATCCGCGAAGGTGACCTTCGGTGAATCAGCCGTGAGAAGCTTGGCCTTGGATTTTCCGAAAGAGAATGCGCGATTACCGCCGGACTGCATCGACTTGAAGAAGAAAATCCAGATGCCGATCAGGAGGAGATATGGCAGGAACTGGATGAAAAAGCCGAGCATGGACGAGTGCGCATCTTCCGCATCAATCTGGACCCCATGATTGCGGAGGCGTGCGACTTCCTCGTCAGAATTCGTGACCGGGAGGCGCGTCGTGAATTTACGTGCAGGAGTCTTGGCACCAGCGACGGTCACCGGCTCCTTGAACTCACCGACAACCTGCGAACCACCCTGGATCGTGACCTTGCTGATGTTGTCATGATCGAGTTCCTGACCGTACTGAGTATATGAAACGACCTGGGCTGCATCGCTTCCACCACCCGAGTAGCTGAAGAACACTACGGGAATGAGGACCACGAGCACCCAGAGGGCCAGAGTCTTGGAGAATTTGGCCCAGCTGAACGGCTTCTTGGGGCCGTCGCCAGAAGGACGAGGGAGCGGCATTTATTCTAAACTCGCTATGTAGGGCAGGTGTCTGAAATCCTCTGCATGGTCGAGGCCGTAGCCGACCAGGAATTCATTCGGAGCGTCGAAACCGACGAACCGGGTCTCGTATTTGAGCTGCGTTGCGATTCGCTTGTCGAGCAATGCGCAGATCGAAAGCGATTTGGGCTGGCGAACCGCCAGCAGGCCCATCAGGACATTAAGAGTCCGTCCGGAGTCGATGATGTCCTCGACCAGAAGGATGTGTTTCCCTTCCAAGGTGGTCTCGGGGTCGTACAGGAGTCGAACGTTACCGCTCGAAACCATGGATTCGCCGTAGCTCGCGGCCACGAGAAAATCCACCTGAAGCGGGCGAACGATCTGGCGCACCAGATCGCTCAGAAATATGAAACTTCCTTTCAACAAACCAAGCACGAGCAAATCACCATCAGGATAGGCAGCGGTGATCTCGTCGCCCAGTTCTCTTACACGCGCGGCGAGTGTCGGCTCATCGAAGGCGATGCGCACGACTTTTCGACCAAGCAGGCGTGGATCCGGATCAACCATGCGATTTCGCTGGCCGCGAAGCCGCTTGGCGGAAGTCGATCGTCTGGCGTTCCATGTGGACGCGGACGCCGCCCGATAGCTGAATCTGTTGACCGGTTGCACCCTCTATAGTAAACGCGGCGAGTCGCTCGGTTCCCCGCCAATCGAGAACGATACCGGCGCGCGCGCAGAGCGCGGGCCAGAGACAGCGCAGGGAATCGACGGAAAAGTCGCGTAGAGGCCGACGTTGGAAGGAGTGATTTTGCGGCGAATCGCTCATCATAGGAAAACTAAGTGCAATGGCCTCCATTTGCGCCCGCCAGACGGCAGCTTTTTCCGCGATTTTGAGCATGGAGCGAGAAAAACCGGGCGACGTTCGTTCGAGCGCTGGCAGAATGTCGAGTCGGACCCGGTTTCTGAGATGACGGCGGTCTGAATTGGATGGATCGTCGATATGCCGGATGCCCGCGACATCGGCGTATGCCGCGATCTCGGCGCGTGAGGTCCCGAGAAGCGGTCTGGCTATGGCAGATTCTGCTAAAAGGCCGGCAAGACCGCGTGGGCCGGCTCCCCGGAGGGCGCGAATCATGACCGTCTCGATCTGGTCGTCGAGGGTGTGGGCGGTGACGACGGTCGCCCCGATCCTGCCCGCTACGGCGTTCAGGAAGCCCCATCTGGCGACGCGCCAGTCCGACTCGGAGTGCCCGACCGTGTCAGCGGCGCCGCTGACGCAACCGACCCCGAGCTCAAGCGACCGCTCGGCCACGAGCCGTGCAGCGGTCCGAGCCGCGCGGCCGGTCCGATGATCGAACGTGGCCACGGTGAGGTTCTGATGATCAAGCGTTTCGACGGCTGCATCAAGGAGTACCATCGAGTCCATTCCGCCGGAGACCGCCAGGAGCCAGTTGCCGCGCCCGAGGGCCGCGACGTTCTGCCGAATTCGCAAGACAGTGTCGTGATCGGTGCCCATGGTGTTAAGTTACCGGGTCGCCGTTTGCGCGGCGCCACATTCACTCTTACACGGTTGTTGATCGATGCTACAGGGACATTTGGGGGTCGAAGCGAATGGTCCTCTCGGACTTCTCTGGGTTTCCATTGGCCTCGTCGGCTTCTACGTCGCACTGCTGTGGCTGAACAGCCTCCTCGGCACTTTTCTCACGCCGCTCTTCATTATTCCAGCGACGTGGTTGATGGATCACCTCAAGCGCCGCAAGGCGAAGCGGCAGGGGCACGAAGTAGCGCCCTGAGAGCGCGTTGCGGATGGCGAAAGCGTCGCAATCCGCAAAACGTTTCGACGGCCCGGCGCGTATTCACGACAATGCGTACTCGGGCCTTTTCTATAGTTTTAATCCTGCTTGGCGCGCCAGTTATCGCGCCTCTTTCCAGTTCACTCGCGGCGCAGCAGTCATACAAGCAGCGACCATCTACAGCAGCGACTGACTCCCTGCCGCTGTCGCTGAGCGATGCCGTATCGCGTGCAGACAGGGTTGGTGAGGAGGTTCAGGTCGCACGCGCAAACCTGTACGCCACGGGCGCCCGAGCAACTGTAGCGCGCGCTGCAGGTCTGCCGCAATTGCGAGTATCGGCGTCTGAGAACCGGACGGTCGCAAGCGCTCGAGGTCAGGCCGTCGGCGCGGTGTTCAATCAGCCATACAGCTATGCGGCAACGCTGAACGCATCTCAATCGTTGTTCCAGGGCGGGAGGATCGTCAACGGCATTCGTGCCGCGCGCGCCGCAACAGGCGCGTCTGCGCAGGACCTGGCAGAGATTCGCTCACTGACCAGCCTGCAAACGCAGACCGCATACGTCAACGCTCTCTTCACACACCGTCTCGTCCAGATTCAGGAAGGCAGTCTTGAACTCGCGGCCGCTCAGTTGAAGCAAGCGGAGCAGTTCGAGAAAGCCGGGCGCATGTCGCGCTACGACGTTCTGCGTGCGCGTGTCGCACTGGCCAACATCGAACCATTGGTACTTCAGGCGCGGGAAGATGCCGAAGTTGCCTCACTCGAGTTGAAGCGACTGGCGAATATCAAGCCGTCGCAACCGCTCCTGCTTACGACATCGATCGACTCCGTTGTGATCGATAACGTGCTGGCTTCGGTGGACACAGCGGTAGGGCCTGAGGACCGGCCAGCTCTCGCGTCAGCACAATTCAACGCGCGTGCACAGGAACTCGGTGTTTCGATCGCGAGGGCCGCAATGCTTCCATCGATCACGTTCAATTTCAATTCCGGCTACGGAGCGTATCCGGTTAATGGGGACATCTTCCCGCCCGGTCGGGGCGTATTCAGGGAGGTCCCGTGCGCCGCAGGCAGCACGCCGGACAAGGTATGCAAAGCGCAGAACGGCGGCTGGTTCAGTGATCGGTCGTTCGGCTTCACCGTTTCAATCCCGGTCTTTGACGGACTATTGACCAAGGGCAATATCGACCTTGCCGGTGCCGAGTCGCGGATCGCGAAGGAACACTTGGCGCAGACGCGTGAGAACGTATTCAACGACGTCGCACGTGCCAAGGCCGACCTCTCGAGAGCTCGAGCTCAGTACGGCGCACAACAACAGAACGTCGCCGAGGCCATGGAAGCATACCAACTGGCCTCGCTGCGTTTCTCGCGTGGAATGGCGACCCAACTTGAGGTGTCCGACGCACAACTCGCTTTGACGACTGCGCAGACAAACCAGGCGCGATCACTTTACGACGTGTATATAGCGGCCGTGTCGCTTGCGCAAACGCAGGGTCGACCGCTTCCCCTCCCTTCTACAGATAATGCATCAAATCAGTCAACGGGCGGTGCAAATGCGGATCACTGACTTCGCGCTCACTGTCGCATTGTGCGCGACAACCACCGTATTCGTGGGCTGCGGCGGCAGGCCGGCGGATGCCGGGACCGGCGCAACGGTCAAGGGTGCCGCCCAGAATTCGAAGACGCGCAGCGTTGCTGTCTCGCCATCCGACATTGCCACGGTGCACATCGGATCGCTCTCTGACGGTGTTCCAATTACCGGGCTGCTTCGTCCGCTCGAGAGTGTCGACGTGCACTCTCGCATCGAAGGGGATCTGACAGGCGTTTTCGTTCGGGAAGGCCAGCACGTTACGAAGGGACAGTTGCTCGCGCAGTTCGAATCCGTGTCACAGAAAAGCAGTGCTGCAAGCGCGCGCGCCGGACAGGCAGCGGCGAAAGCCGATCTGTCGCAAACCGAGTGGAATCTGAAGCAGAGCGGCGACCTCTTCCACGCGGGCGCAATTTCCGAAGCGGATTATCGCGCTTCGCAGCAGGCAACGGATGCGGCTCGCGCGCGCCTGGCAGCCGCGGACGCCGCGGTGGATGCCGCGAACATCGTCGAGCGCGACACGCGAGTAGTTGCGCCAATGACTGGCGTCATCGACAAGAAGATGGTCGATATGGGGGAGCACCTGTCGTCCGGTGCCCCGATGTTCACCCTCGTACGAAGTGAGACGCTGGAACTTGCCGCGACTGTTCCGGAAAGACGCGCGGCTGCAATCAGGATTGGCCAGAAAGTTCAGTTTTCCGCTCAGGGTCTCGACTTCAATGGCAAGGTCGCGCGCGTCAGCCCCACGATCGATGCTACTACCCGTGCAATTACAGTCTATGTGGATGTAGACAACTCGAGCGGCGCACTCAAGGGCAACAGTCTGGCGACGGGCGACGTGATCGCAAGCACCGTCAACGGCGCACTGCTGGTGCCTACGACCGCATTGCATCAGACGGCGGACAGTGGAAAGACATACGTGTACCGCGCGAATACCGGGCGCATCGAGCAGGTATACATCACGCTCGGAATCGTCAACGATCAGGCTGGCCTTGCACAGGTTCTTTCCGGCCTGACAACCGGCGACAAGGTAATGGTCGGCAACCTCGGCACCTTGTCCCCGGGGACTGAAATCCAGATCATCGGCGGTGATCACGCGCCGGGGAAGCAGTAAGTGTTCATATCCGACGTTTCGATCAAGCATCCAGTATTCGCCACCATGATGATGGTGGCCCTCGTGGTACTCGGCGTCGTGTCATATCAGCGACTCGCAATCGATGAATATCCGGACATCACGTACCCGACGGTAATCGTCCAGACTACGTATGCGGGATCGTCGCCTGAGGTCATGGAGCGCGACGTATCGCGTCCGATGGAACAGGCGCTGAATACAGTTCAGGGAATTTACGAACTGACGTCGACATCAGTAGACGGCACGTCGCTCGTTCGCGTACAGCTGAACCTTGGCGTCGACGTGCTTGCTGCACAGCAGGACGTGCAGGCGAAGATTGCGCGAATCCGACGGTCACTCCCGCCGAACATAGATGAGCCGATAGTGCGCCACTTTGATCCGAACGACTCGCCGATCATGTCGATCGCGGTACAGAGTCCCACCCGGCCGATTCGCGAACTGACCGATCTTGCGACGGAAGCGATATCGCAGCGGCTGGAGGCTGTCCCCGGAGTCGCTGCAGTCAATCTTTCGGGCGGTGAACAGCGGACGATTCGCATTCAGCTCGACCCGGCTGCAATGCGATCATACGGGATTACGCCTCCCGATGTGATGACTGCGCTTCAGAGGGAAAACCAGGAAGTTCCGGCGGGCCGCATCGACAAGGACGCCACGGAGACACTAGTGCGAATCCGGGGCCGCATCGTGGATCCTAAATCCTTCGGAGCGATCGTAGTCGCTGTACGCGGCGGCGTCCCAGTACATCTGCGCGACCTGGGAACGGTCATCGACGGATCAGCTGACAAGCGAACTGCGGCATTGCTGGATGGACAGTCGACTGTGGCCCTCGATATCCAGAAGATTGCTGGCTCCAACACGGTGCAGGTGGCTGACTCAGTGCACGTCGCGATCGCTGCCCTGGCAGACATCGTCCCCAGCGACGTCAAGCTTACTGTGATTCGCGATGACTCACAACGCATTCGCGAATCACTGTCGGACGTGCAGCTCAATATTCTGCTCGGCGCCATTCTCACCATCGCGATCGTCTATCTGTTTCTCAACTCGTGGCGATCAACAATCATTACGGGACTCACGCTACCGGTAAGCGTCATTTCCGCGTTTTTCGTAATGTGGCTTTTCAATTTCACGGTCAACACGATGACGCTCCTCGCGCTGTCGCTCGCGATCGGCCTTCTGATAGATGACGCTATTGTAGTGCGCGAGAACATCGTGCGACACGTACAGATGGGTAAGGATCACGTCAAGGCGTCGATGGATGGCACTGACGAGATTGGAATGGCGGTGATCTCGACGACGCTGGCTGTGATGGCAGTGTTCGTGCCGGTTGCGTTCATGGGTGGAATCATTGGCAAGATATTCTTCCAGTTTGGAGTTACCGTCGCATTCGCCGTGCTCGTGTCACTGTTCGTTTCGTTCACGCTTGATCCGATGCTTTCGAGTATCTGGCCCGATCCTGAACTGGAACACGAACTGGGGCATGCCGGTGAAATCGACTATTCCAAAGTGCGCAATCCCATTCGAAAAGTTGCCCTCCGGTTCAACGCGCTCTTCGAGAAAGGCGCGGATCGCTATCCGGCGTGGCTGGATTGGGCTTTGCGGCATCGTGGCATCGTGGTGGCTGGAGCAGCAGCGTCAATTGTCGCCGCGTTCCTGATTACAGCCACCCTCGGATTCACGTGGTTGCCTGACACGAACTCCGATGAGTTCGGCGTGAACATCCGAACTGCGCCTGGATCCAGCATCGGATACACAGTTGCAAAATCCGAGCAGGTAGCCGAGTTCCTGAGAAAGCAGCCGGAAACGAAGTTCACGTATACGACCATAGGTTCGGGTTTGCGTGGGACACCCAACTCCGGTTCGATCTACGTGCATCTGCAGCCTGCGGCCGATCGATCCGCTTCTGTGCAGGAAATCCAGAACAGGTTGCGCGGTGCGCTAAAGCAGATACCCGGGATCACGCCGACGATTCAGAATGCATCGTCGATTTTCGGTGGTCGCGGCCAGCCGATTTCCGTGAATGTGCAGGGGCCGGAGCAATCCAGGCTCAAGATCGCAGCGGCACAGGTTCTCGAAGCAATAAGAAGCGTGCCGGGAGTCGCGGAAGCGAACTCAAGCGATGACGGAAACATTCCACAGCTGAATGTCGATGTGGACCGCGATCGCGCGTGGGCGTCGGGCGTCGGCATCGCGTCGGTCGCAGCGACGCTGCAACCGTTATTCACGGGCCAGCGCGCGACACAATGGGAGGATCCGAATGGCTACTCCCACGACGTGATAGTGGTGTATCCGGACTCGATGCGTCGTTCTATCGGCGACGTTGCAACTATCCCTGTTGCGAGCACCAATATCGACCCGGCGACTGGGCGGCCCGTGATCATTCCGTTGTCTCAGGTGGCAGATGTGACGCTTGCAACTGGGCCTCAGCAAATAAGTCGGCGCAACCTGGAACGGCAGATAGGAGTTTCCGCTGGCGTGCTGCCGGGTTACAACGTCGGAGACGTAGCGGCCGAGGTACAGAAAGCCATCGATGCGCTCGGCCTTCCGGTTGGATACCACACGGAGTTCGGTGGAGACGTCAAGAACCTCAACGAAACCAAGGGGTACGTCGGCAGTGCCCTGTTGCTCGCTGTCATCTTCATTTATCTGATCATCGCGTCGCTGTTCGGTTCGTTCCTGCAACCGTTCTCGATCCTGATGTCGCTCCCGTTGAGCTTCATCGGTGTAGCACTCGCACTCTTGATTACCGGAAGCAATCTCAACATCATGAGCATGATCGGTATCATAATGCTCATGGGTCTAGTCGTAAAAAACGGAATTCTGCTTGTTGATTTCACCATCCTGAATCGACAGGAAGGGGCGAACCGCCACGACGCGCTGCTGTCAGCCGGCCGGACGCGATTACGCCCAATCATCATGACATCCATGGCGATGATTTTCGGCATGCTGCCACTCGCACTTGCGATCGGACCGGGTGCCGATCAGCGTGCCCCGCTTGCCCGCGCCGTAATCGGTGGATTGATCACTTCAACCCTGCTCACGCTATTCGTGGTACCGGTCGTGTACACACTAATCGAGGACGCTACCGTCTTCACCACGCATACGGCGCCCGATAGAATTCGCGGTTTCTTAAGACGCTCTTCACGTACTCCCGAGTCTCTGTAAACGGAATCCGTTCTGTAAAGATCTCGGGGTCGTCAGCACCTTTCTTTTTTGACCAACGCGTCACTCTGGATTCGCCAGCGTTATATGCGGCGAGCGCTTTTGCCCTGGACGGCTGGTTCTTCATGAGTGGTGCAAGGTGCCGAATGCCAAGTTCAATGTTGATTCCCGGATCGTAGAGCAAATTTGCGTTCCATGAAGTGATGCCAGCAGATGGTGCAATGGACTTGCCCACTGCTGGCATCACCTGCATCAAACCCCGCGCACCGGCGGGCGACCGGGCCGCGGGATTGAAATTGGACTCCTGGCGAATGAGCGCAGCTACAAAGGCTGGATCCAATCCAGCTTTGTTGGATTCGCTGACGATCGTATCCCGCGCTGCAACCGGGAATATCAAACGCCAGATTGCAGTGGTGGAACCAAAACGTGGCAGCGCCATTCGGCCGAGGGCTATGGCGCGCGCAGCCTGATCTGTTCCCGAGAACGCCGCTGCGGTCGCAAGAAGCCGCGCGGTGTCGGCGACAGCGTCCTTGTACAATCTGTCGTTTTCCATCCTGGCTTCGGAAGACATCCCGAATCTGTTGAGCAGTACCACGCGCCGGACCGCGCTGTCGACCTGCGGCAGGTGCGGAAAGCCAGTGGCCGCCTGCACGGCATGCATGCTTTGCACACCAAGCCGAGTGGCAGCCAGCGATGCGTAGTACGAAGTGGAATCGCGCCGTAACACATCCGCCCACGCAGTCCGGGCGGCGGCAGAATCGCCAGCTGCCTCATGGGCGCGACCCATCCAGTAGACCGAAGCGATCGCCAACGTTGGCGACTTTGAAGCCAGCTTCTCGAATTCGCGGCCGGCCGTCTTCGCATCATCAAGTATGAGTGCGATCAGCGCAGCGTCGAACTGCGCTGGTGCAGCGAAACGGGTCGACGGAAAACGCCTGGCGAGACTAAGCAGTGTAATGCGAGCAGCCGCGTCGTCTCCAGTGTCGGTCTGCAGGTCGGCAATCAAACTGAGTGCTGCGGCAGCGCTCGTATCGGACCCGCTCCCTGCGAGCGCGCGAAGCACGGAGCGTGCAGTGGCGCCGTCTCCAGAAGCAAGCAGTGAACGAGCCCGTTGATACCGCGCAGCGAGCGCGAGCTTTGCCGGTGACTTTACAGATGCATAAAATTCCGCGGCCTTCTTGTCGGCATTCAGGCGTGACAGAACCGTGGCAAAGGAGAACCGATCCTGCGACGTGAGCGTCGTAATGGGAACTGCCGCGAAACCATCTCGTGCGCGCGCCCAGGAGCCTATGCGTGCAGACGCGCGCGCGATCGCGACTTGCTCGCTCGACGTCGGACGCTTGAAAAGCGTGTCGAAGACCCCGGTTGCTTCACGCACCGAGCTGGCAGAAGCGCCCGACGATATCAACGCGATCAACTCGCGCCTTACGGAGTCACGCGCAGTCGGGGTGACGGCGGCACGCAATCGGAGTACTGTTACAGGCGCCGGAAGGCGTAAGTACGCCTTGAGGGCACCGGCAGTGTCGCCGTACGTCTCGAGAGCTTGCGCCTCCGTCCACGGGATGCGCTCCCGGGCAAGAGGCAGGTCAACTTTAGCGTACAGTGCTGCGCGCGCGGCTGAGTCCGCAGTCTCAGACGCCGCGCGCAGGTACAGCCAACTCGCTATGGCAGGTTCCGCTCGCGCGCGCGATAGCCAGACACTCGCGGTCGAATCAACGGTTGTCTGTCCGTCTGCCACCCTGACGTCGGCGTGCTCACATGCAACTACAAGCAACAGCGCCGCAATGGACGCGAGTCTCACCGCCAGACGTGACCGTCTCGAGCCACGAGCTCGTCGGCTTCCTTTGGTCCCCACGTACCGGCTTCGTAAGTTGGTATCTGCCGGTCTGCACGGCGCTTCCAGTAATCAAGCAGCGGATCGATGACCGACCATTGCATGTCGACTTCGTCGCTACGTGTGAACAGCGTCTGGTCGCCGACCAGACAGTCAAGCAGCAGCGTTTCATACGCGGGTGGGACGTCTTCACCAAATGCTTCGGCGTAGGAAAAATCCATGTCCACACGACTTGTTTCGAGGCCTGGGTCGAGTTCGTACGCGACACCAGGCGTCTTCACCTCGAACCGCAGCGCGATACCATCGTTCGGCTGAATTCGGACGACCAGAGTATTCGCGCGTACGCTGCCAGTCTTGCCACCGAACATAAGGTCGGGCGGGCTGCGGAATTGAAACGCGATTTCAGTACAGTGCTTCGCCAGCCGTTTGCCGGACCGGAGATAGAACGGAACCCCCTGCCATCGCCAGTTATCGATGAATACGCGCAATGCGGCGTATGTCGGAGTCACGGACTTGGGGTCGACGTTCGGCTCCTGTCTATAGCCCGGAACAGGCTTCCCGTCGATTGTGCCGGCGATATACTGGGCGCGAACTGCCGCCGGAATCCCGTCGGCGAGCAACGGTCGAATCGATCGCAGAACCTTCACCTTTTCGTCGCGCACAGCGTTGCCGGCAGCTGCGATCGGAGGCTCCATCGCCGCGAGCGAAAGCAGCTGCAGCAGGTGATTCTGAAACATGTCGCGAACTACGCCGGCTTCCTCGTAGTACTTCCCGCGACCTTCCACTCCCACTGTTTCGGCAGCGGTGATCTGGATCTGTGAGATGTACTGCCGGTTCCAGAGTGGTTCGAACAACGCATTGGCAAATCGGAACACAAGGATATTCTGAACACTCTCCTTTCCAAGGTAGTGATCAATACGATACACCTGATGCTCACCGAACCTTGCAAGCACGAGTTCGTTCAGCTCCCGCGCCGTCGACAGACTATGGCCGAATGGCTTCTCGATGACTACACGATGCCAGGGGCTGTCGTCCGAACTCGTAGAGTGCGGAAGCAGTCCACTATCTGAAAGATGCGTAAGCGCCGGTCGGAACACGCTCGGCGGAACAGCCAGATAGTACAGAACGTTTTCATTCTGAAGCTGCAATGCAGCGCGCAGGTCCGTGAGTTCCTTTCTGATGACGTCGTACGTGGCCGGGTCGTCGATATCACCTTTGGCGGCAAAAGATCGGCTCGCGAGCCACTCGAACACTCCTGCATCGAATCCGTGTATTTCGTCTGATCCGGAAATTGACTCGCGAAGGTCCTTGCGGAATTCGTCGTCGCTCATGTCGTCGCGTACAAGACCGAGGAGCGCGAAGTCCTGTGACAACAGCTTCTGATGCGCCAACTCGTATATCGCAGGGAAAAGCTTGCGCTTGGCCAGATCGCCACCGGCGCCGAAGATTACCATCGTGCACGCATCGGACTGTTGCGTGCGACCATCGGACACCCTCCCGGCAGCGTCTTTGACTGCACCGGGAGACACATCCAGCTTTGGAGCAACGGAAGATGTCATGCGTGTTTCACCGCGTGCCCACCAAACTCGTTGCGAAGTGCGGCAATCACCTTTGCGCCAAAGCTGTCTGCCTGACGGGATCGGAGTCTCATCATCAACGAGAGCGTAATGACGGGCGCTGGAACGTTCAGATCAATCGCCTCCTGCACCGTCCAGCGACCTTCCCCGCTGTCCTCAACGTATCCCTTGAGATCGGTCAGATTGCCATCGCGAGCGAACGCCTGCGCTGCAAGTTCGTTGAGCCACGAGCGAACCACCGACCCCTGATTCCACAGCGCCGATATTTTCGCAAGGTCGAGCTTGAATTCGCTCGACGCGTGAAGAATCTCATACCCCTCGGCATAGGCCTGAAGCATTCCGTATTCGATGCCGTTGTGCACCATCTTCACGTAGTGACCTGCACCGGTCGGCCCGACATGCGCATATCCATTGGGAGGCGCGAGCGTCTTGAAGATCGGCTCGCACAGTGCAAAGGTGGCGTCAGAGGCACCGACCATTTCGCAGTATCCCTCCTTCAACCCCCAGACGCCACCACTCGTGCCAGCGTCGACAAATTCGATGCCTTTCTTCGCGAGTTCGGCGCTGCGCCGCAGCGTGTCATGAAAGTTTGAGTTTCCACCGTCGATAATCACATCACCGCGTTCGAGATGCACGGCCAGATCGGTGACAGTATCATCTGTGGGCGCGCCGGCCGGCACCATGACCCAGATAATACGTGGCCTCGAGAGTTTACCGACGACTTCGGCAAGGCTGCTGGTCCCGGTAGCGCCGAGGCCGACTGCACGATTCACCGCATCCGCACTGCGGTCGTAAACGACGACTGCGTGGCCGCCATTGATTAATCGCTCGGTCATATTGCCACCCATCTTGCCGAGGCCGATCATTGCTAATTGCATGTTGTTCCTGTTTGGTAAGATTATTTCAATTTTCTCGAGTGAGAACACCGAGCGCGCCGAGGCCAAGGCGCACCGCTTCGGGATTCACGGCGTGGACGCAGTGCACTCCTCGCTGCCGGGCTGGCTCGAGATTCTCTTCCCGGTCGTCAACGAACACCGTGCGTTCGGGTACGGCGTGCGCGATGTTGAGTGCCCTGTCGTAAAACGTGTCCTGCGGCTTCTGCGCACCGATGTACGCTGATGTGATGAACGCAGAGAATATCGGCGTCAGATCAAAATGCTGAACCCGATATGCGTTGAGTTCCGCGGACTCATTGTTCATTGTCATCATGCGCCATTTCTTCCGCACAGCCAGATCATACATGAGCCTGATGGTTACGGGATCCGGAACGCTCTGGGCGTACATGAAGGCGATAAATGCTTCGCGTGTGAAAGTGCGCTCCTCGCTGAATACCGTGAAACCAAGATATTCGTCGAGCGTCATGCGGCCGCACTCCCACGTCTGCACAGCTTCTTCGTGCTTACGTTCAAAGTCCGCAAAATCAAAATGGAATTCTGTTGCCGCCTTTGCACGCTGCTCGTGATCCCATCCATTCGTCCCCAGCACGCCACCTACGTCGCACAGGATCAACTCGATCGACGGATTATTCATCAACAAGCACCGCGCGGGCAGGTGCGCCATCGCATCCGGCGATTTTGATCGGCAGGCAGTAAAAGGTGTACGCTCCTTGTGGAACATCCACGAGATTCAGACCCTCGACAATCACAACACCGGCGCCGAGCAGCGTCAGGTGCGTGCGATGGTGGCCAGAGTGAAACTGCTCGATCGACAGATAATCGATTCCGACCAGCTTCACACCGAGCTTGACGAGATATTCTGCCCCATCCGGTGCCAGATAGGTAAAGTCCCGATGAAAGTCGGGATCCTGCGTGAGATAGCCCGAATTTCGCGTCTTCAACAGCACCCGGGTCACACCCGAGAGGTCATGCTTCTCAAGATCCCCCGCTGTGACCGCCATGATCTCCGGCCCGAATTCCAGTACCGTCGCGGAACCCATCATGATTTCGAGCGGTAACTGATCGACGGTCGCACCATTCTCAAAGAAATGGTACTTCGCGTCCACGTGCGTCCCCGTATGAGACCCGAAGGACAGGTTCGAGACGTTGGCTCCAGCGCCTAAGGCGATCGATTGCTGAAGGGAAACGTGAATTTCCGGATTTCCAGGATATATGAGTCCGCCGTCCCGGATCGGAACGCTTACATCGTAGATTCGTTTCATATAGGGTATTTGGCTAGCAACAGTCGTTCCGCGGCACGTATGCCGAGACTAGGGAATATGCATCGAAGAATCCCGCGAATTGCTGCGAAAGTCGCAATTGCCGCCCTGCTGTGGGCCGGCACTGCATTGAGCGCGCAGGCACAGAGGCGTGATCTGCGCGACGAGCCCAGACCCACGATCTCCCGCGCCAGCGGAGCCTGGTTGCTTGACCTCCCCCCAGCAATGGAGGACGCCCTGGACCGGTACAATCGTGACTTCGAGCCCTGGACCGTCCAGGATTATCGTGGGGTGAGCGACTATGAGCCCTCTCCACGCCAGCTTCCGTGGGCCGTTATCGGCGACTTCAATGGCGACGGACGCCCTGATCTGGCTGTGGCCGGCCGTACCGACCGCGACGTGGTAGTGGTTTTCGTCCTGTCGTCAGGTCGAAGCAAATATCGAGCTGTGGAGGCAGAGCGCGAGCCGTACGATCCTGATGATCGAATGTCGATTCGGGTCCCCACGCTCACTTACATGTATCCAGGTCGCTACGTGGTAGCCGATCCGAGGCTGGCATATCCGAGACAGATCGTTGTGGATCAGGCAGCTGTCCAGATTAGCGGTGGTCGTCGCCAGGGTGCGGTGGTGTACGTCGTCGAGAATAACGCTGTGGTGCCGTATTACCTCTCAGACAGGACAGCTGGCCCACCACCTCGGGGAACGCAGCCAGTACGCCCTGAAAGGCCCGTAAGGCCCGTAAGGCCCGTAAGGCCCGTGCGCCCGG
>JBDTAW010000133.1:0-6441 GCA_039924445.1 Gemmatimonadaceae bacterium | reverse complement strand
AATTGTCATCCTCGCAGCGCTTACGCTGATTCGCTGGCCGCTCCGTGTGGTCGGTGATACACCAATGCTAAGTGCGCTTGATCCTGTAGAAGCTCGCGCGCTCGTCGACGGTGTCGTAGAGCGCGTTTTCGTAACCGAGGGTGCGCCCGTTCGGCGCGGCATGGCACTCGCGCAACTGCGCAACGCGGATGAGCGCTCCACGCGTGATGCTGTACTCGCCGAGCGTGATGCCGACCTGCGTGCTGCGACGCTCGCCGCCAGCCGCGGCGACGCTGCGCAGGAGCAACTTTCCCGGGAACGCGCTGCGTCGCTTCAACGTGAAGCTGACGTACTGGATGATCAACTGAACCTCGCCGTTGTCCGCGCGGCCGTTGACGGCGTCGTGCTCACAGCGCACCCGGAGCGGCGGGTGGGATTACGCCTTGCAGCCGGTGATCCATTGCTGCTCGTTGGCCGGACGGACACCCTCGAACTCAATCTGGGAGTGGCGGAGGCCGATCTGGCACTCGTGCACCTCGGCGAGGAAGTTCGCTTACGTGTTGACGCTCTTCCCGGTCGAACGTTCACGGGACACGTCTCCAAGCTTGCGGAGCTCCCCGCTGCGCGCGGCGATGGAGTTGAGTTTCCTGTGCGCGCTCTCGTGCCTAATACCGACGGCGCGCTGCGGCCGGGAATGACAGCTTACGCACGCGTCCTTGGTGCGCGCACTTCGGTTGCGGGGCGTGTACTTCGGCGGCCAATTCGCGCTGCTCGTCTTCTGTGGTGGAGACTGTGGTCATGATTGTCTTTCTTCCGAATCGGCGCGTTCTGCGCACCATTTTTTTCGCTGTGGTGTGCGCCACCGCAACGCTCGGGTGCGATAGCGGAACCGCGGCCTCTGTCGCTGAAGTCAGCACGGCCAATGCGCAAGGCCGACCAAGACCGTCACTTGCGCCTGCGACATCAGGTGCGGACGGCGCGACAACGGTACAAGTCGTCACGATCGACGATCCACTCGTGCTGCCCGCGCAGCTATATGTCGATCACGATGTTGTGATTGCCGCGCAGTCGAGCGGAGTGCTTCAACATCTTAACGCAGATCTCGGCAACTCCGTCGCCGCTGGCGCGGTGCTCGCCAGTATCGACAGCGGTGACCAACGGATCGCCGTAGCCAAGGCTGAAGCAGCAGTCGATCAGGCTTCGCGATTCGCAAAGCGCGTGCGCGCACTGTCGCACGCGGGCGGTGTTACGGCTGCAGATTCAGAATCGGCGGAGTTTGCACTCCGTCAGGCTACGTTGTCGGCCGACTCGGCGCGGCGCGCATTGACACTCACCAGGGTGACCGCACCATTCGCAGGTGTCATCGCTGCGCGTTACGTGGGACCTTACCATCTCGTACATGTCGGCGACACTTTGTTCCGACTCACCGAGACTGGTCCCTTGCTTGCGCGCGTGCGGGTGCCCGAAGCTCGACGTGATGCGCTCGTTACTGGCGGCCGCGCGACGGTGGAGGACATCGAACACCACGCCGTGACAGCCCATGTCATTCGCGTCGCACCGACGGTGGACGCAGCGAGCGGCACTCGCGAAGTCATACTCGCAGTCGGAAGCGCCGCTGGTCTGCGACCAGGATCGACAGTAACCGTGCGGCTTGGTGCGGCGAAGCGCCGCGTCACCGTCATTCCGAGCAGCGTGATCGGAGATGGCGGCTATGTTGTCGTGCTCGGCGCGCAACCAACCCTGCGACAGGTGCGTCTTGGCGACGAACTGGCAGGCGGAAGGCGCGAGGTGCTCTCGGGGCTCGCCCCGGGAGATCGGGTGCGGCGCCCCGACCGCTGAACCGTTGTGACGACCGCGCTCGCCCCACGCCAGCCCGCACTTCGCGCCGGAGTCACCGTCGTCGCGACAACTTCGCGCGGCGAGACGTGGTATGTTGTGAAAAATCCCGAGAGCGGGAGTTATCTCCGTATGGGCGTGACCGAAGGTCGCGTTCTACGCGCGCTCGACGGCATGACTTCACCGGCGGAGATTGTGCGGCAGCTCGCAGCAGACGGCATGCGAATCTCTGTCGCGACGGTCGATACATTCGTGCGCGTCTGCTCGCGCCGCGGACTGCTCGAGAATACCGCGGCCGAACGCTTCGTGCTTCAGATCGAGCGGCTGCGTGCGGAGCGGAACCGACGTCGGTCGCTGTTCCGGGGGGAGCTGCTGCGCATGCGCTGGTCGTTCGGCGATCCCAACACACTCTTCGACCGCACGCTGCCATCGCTGCGCTGGTGCTTCACAAAGACGTTCGTCATTGGCTCGATCCTGCTGTGGCTTGCAGCCATCTGGGCCGCTGTGGACCAGTCGGCCCGGCTTCACACCGAAGCCGGCGCGTTGCTTCAGCCTGCAAACCTTTCCGCCGGACGGATGATACTGATCTGGCTCATCTTTCTGGGCATCGCATTTGTCCACGAGTTCGGACACGGCTATACGTGCAAGCGCTTTGGCGGAGAGGTGCACGAGCTTGGCTTCATGCTCGTGTATCTGCAGCCAGCTTTTTATTGCAATGTGAGCGATGCATGGAGATTTCCGGATCTGCGTGCGCGGTTATGGGTGACCGCGGCAGGCGGCTGGATTGAGCTTGTGCTCGCCGCCGGCGCGACCCTCGTCTGGTGGCTCGTGAAGCCCGGTACTCCGTTGTCTGAGCCGGCGCTGATTGTCATGGTGCTGGCCGGTGGACTCGGGCTTCTTACCAACGCTAATCCGCTTCTTCCCTTCGACGGCTACTTCGCGCTCAGCGACTGGCTCGGCATCCCGAATCTGCGCCAGCGCGGACAGGCGTACTGGGGCTGGTGGCTTCGGCGACATGTGCTGCATCTCGATACGCCCGAGCCGGCGGGGACACCGGATGAGCAGCGCATCCTCCTGCGCTATGGTTCGCTTGCCGCTGTGTACATCACCGTGGCGCTCGCATTCACTCTCTATTTCATTGGCGCGTGGTCCTGGCGGACGTTCGGTGGGCTCGGACTGGTCGCGAGTGTGATCGGCAGCGTGTTCTTCCTGCGTTCGACGCTGACCAGTTGGGGAACTGCGGTACGCGACGCAGTGACGCAATCTGGTTCACGGATCATTCACAGGTTGGGCGGACGGCGTGCGCGTGGCATCTGGGCTGCACTGATGCTCATTGTTCTGGTTTCGATTGTGCTGCCGTGGCCGATTACCACTGGCGGTAGCATAACTGCCGTGAGCGCGACGTCCGCTACGGCTGCGGTGGCGACGGAGCCAGGCGTCGTGAGTGCTGTTCTGGTCCGGGAAGGCGATCGCGTAATGGCCGGCGATCCCGTGCTCCTGCTCGCCGAACCCGGAGTGCTGCGGGCGCGCGAGTCACTCGCACGCTCGGCGGCGACGCAGTCTGCGAACCAACTCGCGGCGCAGGTACGTGGGGATCCGGCTGCGGCAGAGATCGCCGCTGCCAATCAGCGAGCCGTGCTGGTGCGCACGGCGTCCGCCAACGATCGACTCGCGCGCGGAATCGTTCGCGCACGGATCAGCGGCGTGATCGTTACTCCACACACCGAGCGCCTCCTCGGAGAGAAGCTCGCAGCCGGCGCAACGGCCGTCGAGGTCGCCGACATCGACAGTGTCGAGCTGCACATCGGACTTGGTGGTTCCGGCGCCGTTCTCGTACGGAAGGGCATGCAGGTACGCCTCGTGAGCTACGCAGATGTGGCGCATCCGATCGTCGCATCCATACGCAGCGTGGCAGCGCTTGGTGACACCGCTGACGCAAGTGGCGTGCTCGAGGCACGCGTGCGTATCCCGAGCAACGCAGCATGGCGGCCAGGTGTCACTGGTGAAGGACACATCGTCCTCCGCCAGTCGACATTATTCGGCGCGGTGTGGTGGCGGATACGATCGTGGATGCGGACGGATCTCCTGCTCTGAGTGTTCGGCATTGGGACCACGGCAAGTGGCTACCGCAATCGACGCACACTCTTCGATACGATTGCATGAACAACGGCAAGCGTGACTCCAGCGATCACGCTCGCTTTTGGTCATGCAATCCGCGCATCACTTCTGATACGAAGCACCATCACGGTAGTAATCGTGCAGCAGGTGCTCCGCAAAGTATTCCATCATCATTCGATTCGCGTATGGCGCCATATCACCGTACCCGTGTGGCTTGCCAGGGTAGATCATGAAATCAAACCGCTTGTCCGCCTTGATAAGCGCGTCGACGAGACGGATGGTGTTGCCGGGGTGGACATTGTTGTCCATCGTACCGGTTTCGAGCAGCAGATTTCCTTTGAGATTTTTTGCGAGCTCGATGTTGGTCGGCACGTGGATCTCGAACTTCGTGCTGTCACCAGACGCCGTCGTATCTACAACGGCATTCGCGAGAGAAGGGCCGCCAGCCCCGCGCCGACCCCGCGGCTGGCTACCGGTACTGTCAGCGCCTTTCTTCTGCGTTCCCACGCGCAGTCCGTAGTTCCACTCGCTCCAGTTCTGATTGTAGATGTTATTGTCGTGATTTCCAGATTCCGAGACGCCGACTTTGAAGAAGTCGTTGTAGGGCGGCTGCAACATTGCAGCCGCTGTCAGGAAACCGCCGCCGGAGTGTCCGTAGATACCGACACGCTGAAGATCTATCCAGTGATAGCGCGCCGCGAGTTCCTCGATGCCCGCCTTCTTGTCAGCAAGCGCATAATCGCGTGCATTGCCGTATCCGTACCGGTGATATGCCACCGAACGTAGCGGACTGCCGCCGCGGTTGCCAATCTGAATTACGATGAAGCCGAGTTGAGCGAGTTGTTGCTCTCCAGCATTTCCACGGAATGTGTTGTTAACTGACTCGGTTTGCGGGCCCGGATACACATGTGCAATGATTGGATATGACTTTGTGGAATCGAAGTCGAATGGCTTCCACATATTGCCGTAGATGTCGGTGACACCATCTGCTGACTTCACCACGAAAGTCTCGGCGGGTTTCCAGCCGCGCTCTGTCAACGGCGAGATATCCATGTCCTCGAGTTTCATGACGACGTGACCAGTTGCGTCACGAATTACGGATTGCGGTACGGCATCAACACGCGAGTAGTTGTCGACCATGTAGCGATTAGTCGGCGACAGAGTCTCGTCGTGATTGAAGTTTCCGGCATCCATAAGCGTGAACGCAGAACCATCACCGTTCACTCGGTAGAGATGCTGCAGGTACGGATTCTCGCCAGTCTCGCGTCCCTCGCCGTTGATCCACACGACGTGATGTAAAGTGTCCACTTTAGCGATCTTGTCTGCGTGCCATGCACCGGTTGTGAGAGGGCGCTTCAAATGGCCGTTGTAGTCATATAGATAGTACTGGCCCCAGCCACTGCGCTCCGACCACCAGATCATGTCGCCGCCGCGTTGAACATAACGAACGGGCTGGGGATCGAGCGACGCGTGTTCAACCGTCTCCGTTATGAGTGGCGTTATCGCATTTGTAGCGAGATCTACTTCAAGCAACTCCAGGTTCCGCTGCAGCCGGTCACGACGTACAAGACGAAGTTTCGCGGAACCCGCGCCCCAGTGTACATCCATGAGGCGCTGGTCCTGCCACTTGCTCACATTCACTCTCTTGAGTCCCTGCTCGCCGCGACGGTACACGTAGAGTTCCTGCTGAGGCACTTCCTTTTCGCCCGGCATTGCATACTTGTACGTCATGAGCGTCGGCCGCGGTTCGGACAATACATTGACCAGATAAAGATCCGCGACCTTGCGTGAATCAGTTCTCGTCACGGCAAACGCGCGTGAGTCGGGCGACCAGATAACATTGGCGCGCACTCGCTGGTCGCGCGCACGTTCGCGCGCTTCTTTTCGCTTGCTCTCGTCGAGCAGTTGTATGCCAGTCGTGTCCCGAAATCCGAAGCTATAGTCCTTCACACCGTCAGTCGTGATCTGGACGGTGTCTTTCGTCGCTACAGTGACGAGGTACAGGTTGTGGTTGCGCGCAAACGCAAAGGCAGTGCTGTCCGGGGAGAAATTGCGGAATTCATTACCCTCTTCACCAGCGCCGTTCTGTCCTCCGGTACCCTGCGTCGATTCCTCGCGCTCTTCATCAGGCAGCACCGAATCTGGCTTGATTTTACCGAGGCTCTTGAGTGATTCTGCGGCGAGGTTCCAGTCGTAGCGCACGGAATCGACGGTGAATCGGATCGACTTGTGGTTCTTCGTGAAGTCGAGTGTCTTGAACGGCAAGTCTTTCGGATCGACGGCCTTGTGTCTCAACTCCGTCAATGCCCCGGCAAGTTTCGCCTGATCGAAGAGAGTTCGTTTTGTTTTCGTTTGCGGTACCGCGAGATAGAACCGGGAGCCAGTATGATCGCGCCAGTTGTACCACAGCGAGTCAGTTTTTCCGAGCCAGTGGGGCTGCACGGCATCGCTGTACATCACGGGCTTGAGAGCGGTCGGGTCGAAACGGTTCGCTAGCGTCCAGTTTGC
>JBDTAW010000132.1:0-2091 GCA_039924445.1 Gemmatimonadaceae bacterium | reverse complement strand
CCACCCCATGCGAAGACCATGTGGCCGGTTTCGTGAATTGGGAGGTCGAGCCCATCGAGGAAGCGAAACTGATCGGGCTTTGCCACGCACCAGGCACCGTAGATGGCGAGCGCCACGGTCAGTGCCTGGCGCCAGCGGCGCTGAGTACCGGTGACTGGGGAGGCGTCGGTCTCGGATTCCATCAATTCCGACGAGCCACCCCCGGACAATGTCACCGGTACTGCGTGTGTAACCTGGGTTTCAACGCCGTTGCGTTGCTGCCCAGCTGCGGGGTGGAACTTCGCAGCTCGGCGCGCGCATCGGCTGCCCGGTGCGCGGATTGGTCCCGCCCTCTATGCGTGTACGCGAGACGAAATTCGGATCTTCCGACGCTTCGTACGCAAACAGTGCAACGAGAGTTGCGTTCCGCTTCACGTTGTCGAAGTTGATCTTGTCGTACGTGTCCCGATTGGTGTGCCACGTGTAATCGGTATACGACCAGTCGGACGACGTCAGAAAAAATCCAGGCGCACCGTGGCAGTCGAATGCATCGCTGTCGGTGCTCTCGTCATGCGGTACTCCGGGGAGCATCAGTGTGACGTTGTGTATCACGTCTACCGGCATGCGCGACATCCAGCGCGCAAGCGATGGTGCGGCGTCGATGAATCCGTTTGTCTGTACGGTGTCGATCTCGCCGGTGCCGTTGTCCTGGTTGAACAATGCCTGCAGACCTTTCAGCACTTCCGGATGATCTGCTGCGAAGGCCGACGAACCGATCTCGCCCTCTTCCTCTCCGCTCCAGTGGCCGACGAGAATGGTGCGCTTGGGATGCGGATAGACCGTCTTGAGGATGCGCATCGCTTCGAGCATTGTGATCGTGCCCGTGCCGTTGTCGGTTCCACCGCTGCCGGAATCCCAGGAGTCGAGGTGCGCCGAGAGCATGACGTATTCATTCGGCTTTTCGGAGCCTGTGATTTGCGCAATCGTGTTGAACACTGGCGATTCAGTCGGCGCGAGTTTGGCCTCGGCTATCGCGTGGACACGTGGACCCTGCCCGTTTGAGGCGAGCCGCGCGAGCAGCGAGTAGTCCTCGCACGCAACGTCGAACGAGGGAACGTCGCCGCCACGCGAAGATTGAATCTTGTCCACACCCCAGCCGCGCGACCAGCTATTCGAGAGCACGCCAGCTACGCCAGCGCGTGCGAGGATTGCGGGAAGTGCACGAGCATTGACACCGGCCCCGCTGAATCGTGAGCGCCATTCGGTAGCTGCGCTGTCGCGCTGGAAGAGAGCGTGCTGATAGGTCGCCGAATCGGCCCACGTGCGGATGTCCTCGTTGGGGCGACATGTTGTTTGCGGTTCGCTGATCAACACGAGCTTGCCCTTCGCCGTCTGCAGCCAGCGTGCGAATCCCGCACTGTCTCTGGTCTGGCTAGCCGGTGGGATTATGATGACGTCGGCCGTGACGCCGGCGGCTGGTGTCGTTGCGCTCCACGCATGCATGGTTGCCTCAAGCACGCGATATCTGGGTGATACGAGTTCGAGCGTGCTCTTGCCGCGTGTCCAGTCGCGCCAGGTGCCGTACTTCTCGTTCCGGGCGTCGATGCCCCACGATTTATAGGTCTTGAGCAAATAGTCATTGGCCGCACGGTTGGCCGCCGAGCCGGTGAGGCGGGGGCCGATGGAGTCCATGAGCGGTTGTGCCAGGCGCTCGAGTTGCGAGTGGTGCATGCCCTCGTCGTAGATCTTCTGAACGATGGGGTCGCCAGTGGGGTTATCCTGAGCGCGGGCCGGGGTGGCGCCCGTGAGACTTGTCGCGACTGTGGCCGCGACTAATGGAATAAGAAGGTGTGATCGCATGAAAGAATCCTAGTCCCGGGAACGCCGTACTGGCTAGGGGACCGTCGCGGCTTCGCTCGGACCCAACGGATGTCCACGACGAAGCGCCGAGCGAGGGTGTTTCAGTTCACCGCAGTCCGATTGGTGCTGCATCAGGCGTAATTCCGTACGAGAGTGCATTCTTGTACGCGCGGTGATTGGGATTCCGCCAGTCAAGATCTATAATACTGTAGTACGCTGTGTCGCGAAGCCGACCGTCAACGATCATGTGTT
>JBDTAW010000131.1:0-14271 GCA_039924445.1 Gemmatimonadaceae bacterium | reverse complement strand
GGCTGCATGTGGAGGTACGCGAGCGCTGCACGTGCTACGTGGGCACCGGGCCGCTCCTGATGCCGCCAGGCGAAACTGGATACACCGTGCGCGATACCGACTTCCATGATGCGATGGTAGGACGGGTGAAAATCGACCTCGTCGATTCTGTATCCGTATTGATCGAATGGGCGAAATTCTGGTCGATTCTCGTTCGCCGCGAATCCAAGCGCCATCAGTTCGCCGCCAGCGATCGGTCCGAAAGCGGCGATATCCGGTTCCGCCCAGGAGCCACCCTCGCGTTCCAAGGCCTCCCGCAGGGGCAGATCTGTCGCGTACGCGTCGTATGGCGCGAGCGCAGGGGGCTGGTTCTCGACCCGATGCGTGGCGAATCGATCGGTGTTTGCCATTCCGAAACTTATACGTGAGAGAGCAGGTGGGGTCACACGGCGAGATAGACCGCCTTGCGCTCCGTTCTACGATTGCGATTAGTCGTACCCGTCGCCTAGCGGGGGGTGACTGGTAGCAATATCGTTCCAATCGACGCGCCCAACGCGCCGTGGGATTGTTTTTTGCGTTCTCTCTCTCAGGAGGTGGTGGTATGCCAAAGCGTTCATTAACCGCGAGCGAACTACGCAGGCTGGCAGAGGCGGCAGACGGAATTCGGGATCAACCCGCGTACGTGGTTTGGGGTGCACGTGGGCCGGAGGTCAAGACGACGCTGGGAAAGGACGACGAATTGATTGTCGAATGCGAGACGAGAAGTGACGTTCAATCGCGCCCGACATTCAAATCCATCACTGTGGATCCTCCTTTCGTGGATCGTGAGGGAAAACTGATCACGCGCGTTGAAGGGAAGTACGACGCAATGTTCTGGAGTGAAGCGGCTGTCGAAAAATTTGTAATCCCATACTATGCTCGATTCAACACGGCACACCACATCGCTCGCATCATGACAGCGTTCAATCATCCGGCGTCAATGGCCATGATCCATCCGCCGCTTTCCGATATTCAATTCATTACGTCGGCGCGAACCAAACCCGGCCAACAGGACGCGGTGGAGGTCCTCAGCCTCACCGAGTTCGAAGCAGCGCTGTAAAACGCGCGTCGTTTCGCAATTTCAAGAATACCGGATCACGGGCTATGTACGGTTTCATTGCCGGCCGTGCGGCAAGGTATCGTCCCAGCAATTGCAATGTTGAGTCAGGCTGGCCGAGTGCCAACTGTACATAAGCTTCGTCGTAGTCAAGATCGGTCTTGAGATCGGTGTCGGTTCCAACCTGCGAGCGCGCCCAACGAAGCACTGCTCGTGCACTGTCGCGTCCACCTGCACGAGCAGTGATTGCAGCCGCCACCATCCTCCGGAAAATTGGATCGTAAGGGCGCCCTGCCGCTGTAGCGCTCGACGGCGGATCGATCCGATCCAGTTCAGCGACCAGCGTCCACGCCGCGCGCGGCCCCGCATTCGACGCGGTATCGACAAGCATGATCTTCAGACGACAGTCCACAAAGCGGCGGTCTGACGGAAATCGCCGGCCGCCTTCGTTGCATGCATTGATCGCGGCCGGGAAGTTTCCCAGAAGCAGTTCGCTCACGGACAGTTGACTCAGGATCGTCGGCGCATCCTGCAGATATGCATCCGCCGTGAGCGCGCGGCGCGCCGCGACGTTGGCTTCCGCGAGCGAACCCTTGTCGATACGCAGCAACTGACTTAGCGTACTCCACGCAGTTGCGAGATCCGGTCGCATGGATACCGCAGCACGCAGGTCCTGCTCAGCCTGTCGTACGCCCGCTTCATTGCGCGCGGATCCAGGCGTTGCGATAGCCATCCTCCACAGGATAGTTCCGCGCAACTCGAGCGCGTACGGGTCGCGGGGTGCAAGCTTCAACGCCCCCGTAGCGCCAGCCTGCGCGGCGCGGAACGCGTTCCCCTGTTCCGCGACTGCTGAGAGAGACGCAATGTCCAGCATGACCCAACCGCGCGCGACAGGCGGTTGTGTCCAGCGCGGATCAGCGTTCTGTGCGAGAACCAGCAGCGAATCGGCTGCGTGCAGGAATAGTAGAGCGTCCTCGGCATTCCCGGCGTCTTGATGCGTAGTAATTCGCGTCGCCTGGTCGCGAGCATCCTCGGCGCGCAACACCATCTCACGGGCCAATGCATTCGTCGTCCCTTCCTGAAGCTGATGCAGGCGGATTTCCTCGCCCAATCGCGTACGAAGAAGAGTCACCACCTGTCGCGACACCTCGTCCTCGAGTCCGAAAAGATCCTTGACGGGCCGGTCGATACTGCGGCTGTCAAGATGACGGCCAGTATTTGCGTCGACTAGGTCGACAGCAACGCGCACGGTGTCTCCCGATCGCTGGACACTGCCCTCAACTATACTGCCAACGCCGAGTACAGAAGCCACGCGAGCGAGCGGTATCGCGCGATCCCGCATCTGTTTCACACCATTCTGCGACACTACGTGAAGAACGGGAACATCGCTGAGTTCGCGGATCAGGCTCTCCGTCAAACCGTTCGCGAGATATCCCATGGAGCGATCAGGGCTGTTATCGTCGAAATACAATACCGCAATTCTATTCGGATCCTGCCCGCTGGAATCGAGCGCATCGACGTCATCCGCTCCAGCGAAATGGCGTACAAGCAGCGCTCCGACGATAACGATCGACACTACGATCGCAACGATTACTATCGCACTGATCTTTTTTGTTGAACTCCGCCGACCAGTACCTGCTCCGGCGGGTCCCGATTCGATTGCTGTCGCACCATTCTCGGCACGCCTAAGCGCAGCCGCAAACTCTTCGGCAGTCGCAAATCTGTCGGCCGGTGCCTTTGCCATCGCCTTTCGAATCGTCTGCTCGATGAGTGGCGTAACGGCCCGTCGCACGCTGGCGATCGGTGGCGCGTCGTCTACCATGTGTCGTGCGATTACCGCTTGAGTGTTCGCTCCGGCGAATGGCGGATTGCCCGCAAGCATCTCGTACAACACGCATCCGAGGCTGTAGATATCACTTCGTCCGTCGACTTCCCCGCCCGCGGCCTGTTCCGGGCTCATATACGCTGCGGTGCCGAGCGTGATGCCACTATCCGTAAGCTTCTCAGCATTCGGGCCGGCCAGATGCGCTATGCCGAAATCAGCGACTATTGCGTGGCCGTGTGCAAGCAGGATGTTCGCCGGTTTGATATCGCGATGCACCAGACCGCGCGCGTGCGCAGCCGCAAGTGCGTCAGCAACTTCGCAGGCAATCTCAAGCGAACTATTCAGCGGCAGCTGGTGTTCGCGCGCAATGCGACCAGCGAGCGTTTCCCCATCGATGTACGGGGTTACATAATAATGCAGCGTACCCGAGTAGCCGGAATCGAAGATCGGCAGGATGTTCGGGTGGTGCAGTTGCGCTGTAACACGTATCTCGCGGAGGAAGCGACTCTGACCAATGAACGCCGCGAGCTCAGGATGCAGCACCTTGACCGCCACGCTCGAGTCGTGCCGCAGATCACGGGCAAGATAAACCGTGGCCATACCACCGCGGCCAATTTCTCGCTCGATCTGGTACCTGTCTGCGAGAATCCCGTTGAGGCCAAGCGTGCTGTCTGGCAGTGCCTTCTCCAGCGATTTGGGGAGACGCCTGTAAGCTATCCGGTACGCAGGATTGCGGCCAGTTGGGCGCTGGACCTCCAATGTGACACTGGCGGTGGCTTCTCACATAGCCCACCAGCGACCCGCTACTCGTGCCTTATAGCGTCGATCGGAGAGAGTCGAGCCGCGCGAAGTGCCGGATACATACCGAAAGTGATGCCGACGGTTGTTGCAGCCAGCACCGCGGTGGCAAGCGTACCCTTCGAAACAGCGGCGTACATGGGCAGCCCGGCAGCAAACCTGCGTGCAACTGCGGCCAGCGCAAACGCGCCGCCAAGTCCCAACACGGTACCCACGCCGGTGCCAGCGGTGGCCAGAGCCAGCGATTCGGCGAGGAATTGGAACAGGATGTCGCCGCGGGTAGCTCCAACCGATTTTCGGACCCCGATCTCGCGTGTGCGCTCCGTGACGCTTGCGAGAAGCACATTCATGATGCCGACGCCACCAACAAGGAGCGAAACTCCGGCGAGGGCGCCCATGACAAGCTTGAAAACGAGCATCGCGTTGTTGACCTGCGCAAGGCGCGCGGATTCCAGCTCCACATCAACGACGCGTTCCCAGTGCGGATACTGACTCGCAAGCCACCCCACGACCATATCACGCACTCCATTCACGCCTTCGATGCTCCGAGCCCTCACCTGTAATGTCGGGGTAACTCGACCGGTCGATTGAAACGTCGTCGACGCTGCTCCAATCGGTACATACACACCAAAAAGCCGCTCGCCCACGTAAGGAGGCATCACGCCGATCACAGTAAGCGGGCGATCTCCCACTCGAACCTCGCGCCCCAGCATCAGCGCCGGGTCGCCGTTGCGCGAAAGTGCCGTTGCGAGATTATGTGAAAGAACTACTACCGACGCGTTGCGCCGAGCCTCGGCGTCTGTGAAGTAGCGTCCGACATCCACGTTCTTGCGACCGAACGTAATAAAATTCGCCAGCGTCGCACTTACACTTACAGCGTGCGGCGCCGCCGGCGGCGAGGCCACAATGGCGCGGCCCGACGAAGACATCGTCACCTCACCAGAATCGCCGACGATCTGTTGCAGCGTCGCCGCGTCAACCAAGGTGAATATCGGATAGCCGGAGACCGGGAACGAAAAGCCGTCCCGGATGACGGATGTTCGCGATGCCACACTGACTGTCTGAACATCGGTGGTAACCGCGAGCGAATCGCGCGCATAATCACCGAGCCCGTCACCAAGCGAGAGCGTCATGATGACGGACGCCACACCAATGATGATCCCGATGGTCGAGAGCGTCGTGCGCAGCGGATTGATTCCGAGCGCGCCGAGCCCTTGATACAGCGACTCACGAAGTGCGCGATGCATGATCTGACTTATACCGTCGTTGAAAGAAATGGGGTCTGGTTAAACCTGCACGTTAAGGAACAAGAGCGCTATCGTCCGGACGGCGGGCGACTTATACAACTTTCGATTGATAGTCGATCCGCCAGCACGATCGGAATGGGTTGTCCCCGGGCTGTGTGATGGCAGAAATCGTCGCGATAAACGACATTTACGGAAGCATGCTTATCGCCGCGATCCGCGCTCCCATCGAACCCCTCTTCACCCGTCATGCGCGGGTCTGGCTCCGCGTGTGGGCAGCGATGCAGTCGGTGGGCTATCGCCGCCACCCGGACCGTGGCGAGCCGCGCTGGTTCGCTCGAGGCCGTGTTCCGACGCTCCAACGGGGCGAAGCTGGGCCTCGCACTGGCTCTCCTTATTGCGTGGCATGTATCCGGCCTCGCTGCCAGCCTCGGCAGTCAACCGGATTTCGAGATCGTCGGCCAAGCCGCTACCGCCGTGGAAGCGGTGTCACTCGCGATGACACTGCGACCCGACCTGATCCTGATGGAGATTCGAATGCCGGAACTGGATGGCGCGTCGGCAACGCAGCAGATTGTTGCGAACAATCCTGCTGCTCGCGTACTTGTGCTTACAACGTATTCAACCGATGGCGATGTCCTGCGCGCAGTCGAGGCGGCGCGGTGGGGGACCTGCTGAAGGACGTTCCGCATGAAGAACTATTCGGCGCCATTCGCGCGGTCGCGCGGTCGCGCGGTCGCGTGGTCGCGTGGTCGCGCGTGGCGAACGTTATATCGCGCAGGCGGTTGCTACACGACTGATGCAGCAGCTTTCAGATCCGGCGCGAGAGCCGCTCACTCATCGCGAAACGGAAGTACTTCAGTGGGTCGGCAGAGGTGCCAGCAACAGACAGGTTGCCAAAGCGCTGGGAATCGCCGAGCCGACGGTCAAGGCGCACCTGGTTCATATATTTGGCAAATTCGGTGTGGATAGCCGTACGTCCGCAGTGCCGATCGCACTGGAGAGGGGACTTATCGAGTTGACTTGAGCGACGCGGGCACGGTCCGCCATTCACTGTCATGCTGGACGGTACGATGTGTGAATGCGCGATTCACATGACTCAGTAGATTCTACCGCGTGGCGTCTCTCTCAACTACTCCGACCCAACCAACGCTCCGCAAGCGACGCTGGTGGCGGACGTCCCCAGCGACGACGATTTTACTGGCGTTCGCGGTTGGTCTTGCCGCCGGCGCAGCCGCACCACAGTGGGCGGACGCAATCGGGCCGGTGGGATCGCTCTGGGTCAAGGCAATAAGTGCGCTGGTCGTGCCACTCGTCATCGCGCTCCTGATAACCAGTATCGCCTCGCTTTCCGATGCACGTGACGTAGGGAGAATCGGCGTACGTGCAGTCTTGATCTTTCTTGCGCTACTGACCGCCGGCGCCGCACTCGTCGCTTTCGTTACACCAGCCTTCCTCACGTTTCTGGACATTGGCGCTGGGTCGGCGGCGGGCCTGGTTGCGACGTCGACGCCTATTGCTGCTGCTCCAATTCCAGCGGGATTCTGGCAGTGGGTTGGGACTCTGATACCTGCCAATCCCTTCGCAGCGGCTAACGAGGGGGCGCTTTTGCCTCTCGTCATTTTCACGGTAGCATTCGCGATTGCCGCTACACGACTGCCCGCGGATTCACGTGCATTCATCGTTGGATTCTTCCGCGGTGTGTCTGCGATCATGCTGGAGCTGGTTCGATGGGTGCTCTGGATCGCACCTCTTGGCGTATTCGGCCTGGCCTACGCGCTGGGAGCGCACACAGGTTTGCAGGGTGCCCACCTCATAGCTGCGCTCTGGATAGTTGTCGCTGCTGCGTGCATCGTGTACATCGTTGCGCTTTATCTGATCGCTGTCTTTGCTGGTCGCGTGTCACTCATTCGGTTCGCGCGGGCGATTGCGCCGGCGCAGATCGTCGGCTTCAGCTCGCGATCGTCGCTCGCGAGCCTGCCGCCGATGATCGAGGCCGCAGAGGCCCTCGAACTCCCGCCCGCGATCACCGGCTTCCTTCTCCCCCTCGCCGTCTCCACGTTCAAACTTGGCGCCACGATCGCGATTACCACCAGCAGTCTGTTCCTCGCACGGATGTACGGCGTGCCGATCTCGCCTTCGCAACTGGCGTCGATCGCAATTTCGGCGGTGCTTCTCAGTTTCAGCGTGCCGGGCATTCCCGGGGGCGTACTCCTGATCATGGTCCCGGTCCTGAGGAGCGTCGGGATTCCCGCTGAAGGAATAGGGATTCTGTTAGCGGTAGACGTAATCCCTGACATGTTTCGTACTCTGACGAACGTTACCGCAGATATGACAGCGGCGCTGATTACCGCGCGTGCAGTTGGCGGCGCAGATTCGATTTTACCGACTAGCAAACGTGGACACACACAACCTTCGGACGATGCATAACCTGACACGTCGTGACGCCATCAAGACCGGCGTTGGAATAGCGGTTGGCACACTCACACCGTCTGTGGCGCACGGCCTCGACCATCTGTCGCAGCCAAAGACGGCGCCAGCCTCGGAAACACCAAAACTCGCGTCAGTCGGCGAGCGAGAGCGACTCCTGCTCGATCGCGACTGGAGGTTTCACCTCGGTCACGCATCGGATCCAGCGCGGGATTTCGAATTCGGAAGTAACGAAACATTCGCGAAGGACGGCGAGTTCTTCCCCAACGTCGCCAAGGCAAACTATGACGATTCCGATTGGACTGCCGTATCTCTCCCGCATGATTGGGCCGTCGAACTACCATTCGTGGAAGACAAGCATACTCGTGGACACGGATACAAGCCGCTTGGACGCGATTACCCCGAAACCAGCATCGGGTGGTATCGGCGCGGATTCAACCTCACTGCTGAAGATGCGGGTCGTCGCATTTCGCTGGAATTTGACGGTGTATTTCGGGACGCAATTATCGTCCTGAATGGTCATCTCCTTGGACGGAACATGAGCGGATACGCTCCGTTCACGTATGATGTTTCCGACATCGCAAATTTTGGTGGATCGAACACGCTCGTTGTTCGCGCAGATGCAACAGAATACGAAGGCTGGTTTTACGAGGGCGCTGGGATCTATCGTCATGTCTGGCTGGTGAAAACCGATCCGGTACACGTCCCGCAGTGGGGCACCTACGTCGAAGCGAAACTGACGGCGGCGAATGGATCCGCGGAATCCGCCGCACTTTTCATTTCCACAGACGTGGCGAATGATTCCGACACGCGCACGTCATTCCACGTCGTCTCGGAAATCCGTGATGCCTCCGGGAATATCATTGGTACCTCAACAACGCGCCAACAGGCCGTTGCTGAGTGGTCCCAATCCACTGTCACGCAAACGATCCTTATTCCTCACCCGGAATTGTGGTCTGTCGACTCGCCCTACCTCCACACACTCGTTACGAAGATCGTCACTCCTCATTCCGAAATCGTCGACACCTACGAAACGACCTTCGGGATTCGCAGCATGCACTTCGATGTCAACGATGGCTTTATCGTGAACGGTGCCCGAGTTCCGCTCAAGGGGACATGTAATCATCAGGATCACGCTGGTATCGGCTCGGCATTGCCCGACGCCGTTCAGCGATTTCGTGTTTCGATGCTCAAGGAGATGGGATCCAATGCATACCGTACGTCGCACAATCCTCCGGCCCCGGAACTCCTGGATGCATGTGACCGGCTCGGAGTACTCGTGTTGGATGAAACCAGGATGTTCTCCTCGCAGCCAGAGGGATTGAGTCAGCTCGAGCGTATGATCCGGCGTGACCGTAATCATCCGTGCATTCTGGCCTGGTCCATTTCGAACGAAGAGTGGTTCTCGCAAGGCACGCCCGAAGGCACTCGCATGGCTCATTCCATGCGGCGTCTCGCAAAACGTCTGGATCCGTCGCGGCCCGTCACCGCCGCAGTGGACAACTCCTACGGCAAGGGAGTGATGCTCTCGCTCGATGTGCAGGGCATCAACTACGTCCGGGAAAGCATCGACGCGTTGCATCATGCGCTTCCTGATCTTCCGCTTTTCGAATCCGAAACCGCCAGTGCCTTCGCGACGCGGGGGATCTACGCCAAGGATACGAAGCGCGGGTACGTCAGCGCCTACGATACCAACAAGCCAGGTTACGGGGCGACAGCCGAGGAGTGGTGGACGTACACCGTCGCTCGGCGCTGGCTGGCCGGCGGATTTGCGTGGACTGGCTTCGATTACCGTGGCGAGCCGTCGCCTTACGATTGGCCGTGCATCAGTTCGCATTTCGGCATCATGGATACCTGCGGCTTTCCAAAAGATACGTTCTACTACTATCAGGCGTGGTGGGGTGATAAGCCGGTTCTTCATCTTTTGCCCCACTGGAACTGGGCGGGGCGCGAGGGCGAGGAAATCGAGGTCTGGGTGCATAGTAATCTTGACAGCGTCGAGCTCCTGTTGAACGGCTCCAGCCTCGGCAGCCAACCTGTTCCCATGCAGGGGCACGTTGCATGGAAAGTTCGCTACGCGCCCGGAACGATCGAAGCCCGCGGCTACAAGGGAGGGAAACTCGTGCTCTCCGAGAAGCGCGAGACCGCCGGTCCTGCGACACGCATTCTGCTTCACACCGATCGCGACTGGATCTCGGCAGATGGCGAGGACGTCGTCATGGTCGATGCACGCATCGTTGACGCGCAGAACCGGCCGGTCGACACAGCGGATGAGATCATCAACTTTGTCGCAAGCGGAAGCGGAGTCATCATTGGCGTCGGCAATGGTGATCCTAGCAGCCATGAGTCTGACAAGGCGACGAGCCGACGTTTATTCAGCGGTAAATGTATGGCAATTATTCAGGCGACTCGGTCAGCCGGCGCGTTGCACGTCGAAGCCTCGGCTCAAGGTCTCCAGAGCGCAACTGCAATGGTGAGTGGTCGACCGGCCGTCCCGCGCGCGACTGCATGATCGTCGCCGGGGACCGGCATCTCGAACTAATCGGCCGGAACCGGGTCCCAGCACCTTGCTCCATCGTTCGAAGGCGCGTTGACGTAGAGTGATACCGGGTACGCAACAAGGCCATCCACTCCAACGCCCATGATAGCGTCAATCTCTCGCATCGGAGTGTTAGCACTCAGCCATGCGTCCGCAGAAGCTGCAGCTACGATCACCGGCATCCGGTGATGAATGCTTCGCATCGCTTCAGATGCATCTGTCGTTATGACAGTGCACGTTTCGATCTCCGCATCCCCTGAATGCCATCGCTCCCACAGCGCAGCAATCGTGAACGGAAGATCGCCGGCGACATGTATTCTGAACGGCGTCTTCGGGCCAGAAGTGTTTGTACGCCATTCATAATATGAGTCAACCACCATGAGCCCACGCCGCTTCGCAAAGGCGTCACGGTACGCTGGTTTCGTTGCGAGTGTTTCGACTCGCGCGTTGATCATCCGGTTTCCAATCGCGGGATCTTTCGCCCAGGACGGTATCAATCCCCAGTGCATCGGCAACGCTTCGCGCTGGCCGTCACGCTCGACTATGACCATCTGGTCCTGCGTTGGTGCGATGTTGTGGCGTGGTGTGTACCATGGCGGCACATCCCTTATCCCATACCGCAACAGAAATGGCTGCAGATGTTCGGGCAGATTTGCCAGTGAAGTTCGGCCGCACATCGCTACGCTGACACGCGTGACTTTCGCATGATCCTCGTTCTCCCAGCCGGTTTGTGTGGCGAGCTCTGCCACAGGTGCAGTGTAGCGTAGCTGCGCCACGGCCGCCATTGCTGCGACATTTCTTCTGCGCGCGCGGCCGTTACACCACCCAGCCGGTTACGGATAACGAGATCTTCCTTCGGAAATGCATCAGGCCAGCGTAAGGCTCTCATGGCCATGTAGTGCGCCGTCCACTTTCCAATACCCGGCAGCGCCACCAGTCGACTCATCACGGCTTCCGGATCCGCGCCAGCCTCAAGAGCAAGTCTTCCTGGACCAAACTCTCTGGCGAGTGCAAGGATGGCGATAGCACGCGATTTCACTATTCCGAGCGATGCAATCGCCTCCACACTCATCAGCGCGACGTACTCGGCAGTCGGAGTGAGATACGAGAGGCCATCGTGCAGCGTCTCGATCGGTTCTCCGAACGCGCTTGCATATCTCCCTGCCAGAGTCGTTGCACCCTTTACCGTGATCTGCTGACCCAGTATCGCACGGACCGCGAGTTCAAAGCCGTCGACGCATCCCGGTACGCGCATCCCTGTATTCTGTCTAACGATATCCGCGATGCCAGGATCTGCCATCAACTGATTCGATATCATGTCGGGCCTCGCGTTGAGATCGAACAGATTCCGCAACCGGCCAAGCAGTGCGGGAAGAACGGCCATCAGTCCGTGCGTCAATTCGACAAGAACCACGTTCTTCTGCGGTGCATTGCGAACGCGAACCCAGCCCGAGTGCCCACCGAGACGAATCGTTCGCGAGTAGGACTCGCCGTCGACACACTCGATGCCCGTAAACGCCCTCGCACGCAGGAAGCCTAGCATCCCCTCCCAATCAAACGGCGGCCGATATGCGAGCTGAAGCGTGAATGTGTCGGCCACGAGATGTGGCGAAGGTGAAGTCCCGTTCGCGACCTTGCGCAGTCGCGTCGGCGGCATCCCATAGCGATTCCTGAAGGCGTCGTTGAATCGACGTAGACTCGCGAAACCGCTCGCGAGTGCGATCTCGGTTATGGGAAGCGTTGTTTCAGTCAGCAGCTGCTTCGAAAGCAGCAGCCGTCGTGTCAGAATCAGCTCAATTGGTGAAACGCCAAGTTCCCGTTGTACGACCCGTCGGATTTGGCGAGAACTCCATCCGAATTTTGCGGCAACTGCTTCCAGGTTCGCAGCCCCATCGAACATGCCATCCTGAATGCGCGACGCGACCAGGTTTGCAATCCGGTGACCGTCGTCTACTGGCGCAGTCCCCGGCGCCAGTTCCGGCCGGCACCGCAGACACGGCCGAAACGATGCCTTCTCCGCCGCTTCAACAGTTTCGAAGAATCGACAGTTCCCGGGCTTTGGAGTCCTTGCCGTGCAGACCGGTCGGCAATAGATACCGGTCGACGTCACCCCAACGAAGAACACCCCGTCAAATCGCGCGTCATGGGATGCAAAGGCCTTGTAGAGTGCGGCATTATCAGGAGCCATGGCTTATAATAGCTTGAGCGCCGGCAGGAGACTAGCCATTTTCGGACATCATATTTCTCCCCAGTGAAACCCATCGGATGAAGCAGCATCAGTTACTTGAAAGACTCGACTCGGCGTGGTCCGACTTCGAAGACTCGTACGCAGGACTTACTCGCGCCCAGTTGATGATCCCACGCGTAACTGGAGAGTGGTCTGTGCGCGACATCATTGCACACGTCACATGGTGGGAGCAGGAAGCACTTAAATCGCTTCCCGTAATCCGCGGCGGTGGTCGCACTCCGCGCTACTCGGTTGCCTACGGTGGGATCGACGCATTCAATGCCATGATGACCGTGAAACGAAGCGGCCTGACGCTTCCCGAAGTTCTGAAGGATCATGACAATGTGCACGCGCAGCTGGTTGACTACGTAACCGCGGTTCCCGAAGAGCTGTATGTGAAAGAAAGCAGATTCCGCCGGCGCTTGCGGTTCGACACGTACGAACATTACCCCGTGCACGCCAGGGCGATACGCGAATGGCGCAACGCCAACCCATCGTTGAGGCAGCGTTAGGACTTCGCCGGAGCGTCAAGGACCTTGTCTATCGCCGCCATCTCGTCGGCGGTCAGTCGCCAATCGATCGTCGCCGCATTAGATGCAATCTGCTCGGGTTGCATTGCACCTGCTATCACCGACGCGACAACTGGTCGGGCCAGCAACCACGCGAATGCGAGTTCCAGTAGAGTGTGTCCCGTCGAGTGCGCAAAATCGCGGAGCAATTCTACCTGCGCCAGACGCTCGTCAGTCAACTGTGCAGCGCGTGGACCGCTTGCGAGTCGACTTCCGTCCGGAGCCGGTTCGCCACGGCGATACTTGCCCGTAAGCAATCCACTCGCAAGCGGGAAGAAAGGGAGGAACGAAGCTTTCACTCGCTCGCACTCGGCCAGCACATCGATTTCCGGCTCCCTGTGCAACAGACTGTACTCGTTCTGCACGCTTACAAAACGCGCGAACCCGTGAGCGGCAGAAATGTCTTCGGCCTCGCGAATCTGTTGCGCCGAAAAATTGGAACACCCGACTTCGCGCACCTTGCCCGCGACAACAAGCTCGTTCATGGCACCGAGGGTGTCCGCGATGGGAACCGACGCGTCTGGCTGATGTAGCTGATAGAGATCGATATGATCCGTCCCCAGCCGACGGAGACTGTCGTCGGCCGCAGCGCGAACGTACTCAGGACGCGCACCTGTACGCTGGTCATCCATGCGCATGCCGAACTTCGTCGCGACCAGGACCTCGGACCGGTGCGCGCCTAGCGCTCGCCCGAGCAGCTCCTCGCTACGCCCGCCCCCGCCATAGATGTCGGCTGTATCAAAGAAGTTGATTCCCGCGTCGAGCGCAGCACGGACAACCCGACTCGTTCCCGCTTCATCCAGCCGCCCGCCAAAATTGTTGCAGCCCAATCCAACGACGGAGACCCGGAGCGATCCGATAGCTCTTGTGTCCATGATTATTCGCGGTTAAGTAGGTCGTTTACCGGCTGGCTGGGTGCCGCGAAAGAGCGTCTGGATATCCGCCCGGCTCTTTCGCGGTGACCTCGTCGCCAGGTTTCAAATTAGTGGAGATCCGACCCGCCGCTGGCCGACAAAAGGGCGGATCAGGGGTGCTCGGATATGATATTTTTCGGATCCTGAACCACCGCCGGCGCAGACGCCCGATAGCGGGTGCGGCGGCCCATTCCGTGCACTGTTGAGGTTGTTTAGATGGCCGCCAAGCGTTTATCACCAAAGAGGGCAGTAAACATGAAATCTTCAACAATGAAAAAAGCCGATCACTCCCTCCGATTGAGGGAAGCGTCGCTGACCACGCCAACCGATTTAGCGGCTACCGCTACTCGTGATATCGCCGCAGCGCTGAACGGGCTTTTGGCTGATGTTTTTTCGCTTTTCATGAAGACCAAGAGCTTCCACTGGCACGTAAGCGGTCCGCACTTTCGCGATTATCACCTCATGCTCGATGAGCAGGCGGCCGAACTGCTTGCGATGACCGACCCAATTGCGGAGCGGGTACGCAAGCTGGGTCAGATAACGGTGCGCTCGATCGGGCAGATCTCGCGTACTCAACGGATTCTCGACAACGATGCGGTTTACGTCGAACCATCGGATATGCTCGCCGAGCTTCGCGACGATAACAAGGC
>JBDTAW010000130.1:0-23860 GCA_039924445.1 Gemmatimonadaceae bacterium | reverse complement strand
GTCGGCAGCACAAACTCCGACCTCGCGCTGACAGGGCATTTCGCGATCCAGGGAAGCTACGACGGCTATCAGATCTGGGACATCTCCAATCCCAGCAAGGTTACGCTCAAGGAAGCGTACTTCTGCCCGGCATCCCAGAGCGACGTATCCGTCTATAAGAACCTCCTCTTCGTATCCGGCGAAGGTACCAGCGGTCGCCTCGACTGCGGCGCCGAAGGTGTCAAGGACACGGTCAGCGCGGAACGCCTGCGCGGCATTCGCATCTTCGACATCAGCGACATGTCAGCGCCAAAGTATGTCGGCAACGTTCAGACATGCCGAGGCTCCCACACACACACGCTGCTTGTCGATCCGAAGGACAAGGCCAACGTATATGTGTACGTCTCCGGCTCAGCGGGCGTACGCTCGCCGAGTGAGCTTCCAGGTTGCGTAAAGGATGCTCCGGGCCAGAATCCCAATTCGGCGCTCTTCCGCATCGAAGTAATCAAGGTCCCGCTCGCACATCCGGAAAAGGCAGCTATCGTCAGTTCGCCGCGCATCTTCAACAACCTCGTTGCACCACCGACGCATGGTAGCTCAGCGGCTGACGTGGCCGAGATTGACGCAGCTCGTGCGAAGGGCGCATTCGTTGTAAACGTGTTGGGCAACGACATGGTCCTCCCGAACACATTCGCAGATCACATGCTCGACAGCCTTGTGAAGGCGCGCAACGGGACCGGCGCTGCAACAGCCGCCGACAGCGCGACGCTGCGCGAGGCGCTGCCCGCTATGATTGCAAAAATGGTCGGTGGCCCTCCCTCCAATTCCAAGGGACCGCGCCCCGGTCCAACTCAGTGTCACGATATCACAGTGTATCCCGCGATCGGTTACGCCGGTGGCGCCTGTGAAGGTTACGGCTTCCTGCTCGACATTCGCGATCCGGCCCACCCCGTACGCATCGACGCAGTAGCAGATTCAAACTTCTCCTACTGGCACTCGGCCACATTCAACAATGACGGCACGAAAGTACTGTTCTCCGATGAATGGGGCGGTGGTGGCCAGGCAAAATGCCGAGCAACCGACCCACGTGATTGGGGTGCAGACGCGATCTTTACGCTCGCCGACAAGAAGATGCACTTCCAGGGATATTACAAACTCCCCGTTGCACAGACGTCACTCGAGAATTGCGTCGCACACAACGGATCACTTATCCCGATCCCGGGTCGCGACGTCATGGTGCAGTCGTGGTATCAGGGCGGTGTGTCCGTATTCGACTGGACCGATCCAAAGGATGCGCACGAAATCGCCTTCTTCGATCGCGGGCCGATGGACTCCACCAGAATGGTTACCGGCGGCACATGGTCCGCTTACTGGTACAACGGAGTGATCGTGAGTTCGGAAATCGGCCGCGGTCTCGACGTCTTCGAATTGCAGCCGAGTCAGTATCTGTCGCAGAACGAGCTCGACGCCGCGAAGACTGTGAAATATGATTACCTCAATGTCCAGGGACAGCCGAAGATCGTCTGGCCGGCCAGTTTCGCGCTCGCACGTGCCTACGTTGATCAACTGGAACGCTCGAGCGGTTTGAGCGCAGACAAGATCTCCGGCGTTCGCTCTGGTCTCACCAGCGCAGAGAACGCAACAGGCGCGAAACGCCGGACGGCACTGACAAAGCTGGCAACGCAGTTGAAGGGTGATGCGAGCGGCTCATCCGACGCATCCAAAGTGAACATGCTGGCCGGCGCTGTCAGCCAGTTGGCTACAGCACCACGCTGATTCCAACACGATAGCCCGAAGGTCCGGTGCCGGCGATTGTGCAGATAAGCACGATTGCCGGCACCGAAGCATTTAAGCGTCCTCCGCCACTGTTCTGAACCACGCGTTCGAGACGGGGTATGGGACCGGCTCTGGATCAGTTCCTGCAGATTTCGAGGATAGGGCTCGTCCCCTGGGGCCGCTGCCACGCTGGAAGCGGCTCACCTTGATCAACCCCGTTATATAGAGGTCGATTCCATGAATCGCATTCTTGGCTACGCGGCAGCAGCCGCTGTGTCTCTGGCTCCCTTCGCAACCGTCGCTCATGCGCAGGAAGCATCCCGCAGCGTCGCTGGCGGCGGTATCTCAATTCCTGGCTGGACGGGCAAGATTGACGCAAGCGCCGCAAAGCGCGGCTCAACGATCAACGACGCCAAGCTTTCCAAAGACGGCGCAGCTCTTCATGTCACGACTGGGCCGGCGGTCGGTTACTGGAATCCTTCCGACAAGGCCAGTGGCGACTACACCGTGAGCGCCACGTTCACTGAGCCGAAGTACATGTCACTCAACGACCACCCGCATCCATACGGTGTGTTCATCGGCGGCAATGACATGGGCACCGATCAGCAGTCGTATCTATACTGCGCGGCATACGGTAACGGTAATTTCATCGTCCGTGGATTCGGACCGAATGCATTTCAGATGAATGGACGGGAGGGCGCGTCCAATGCTGCAATCCACAAAGCGCCCGGCAAGGATCAGCCGGTGACGCAATTGATCGCTATGTCGGTCAAGGGAGACAAGGTCTCCTGCTCTATCAACGGAACGGAAGTCGCCAGCTACACCAAGTCCGAGGTCGTCGCACCCGGCAAGCTCAAGTCAACCGACGGCGTTTACGGCATCCGCTTCGCGCACAACACCGAGGGACTTGTCACCGATCTCAAGGTGACCAGGTAAGAGGCAACCCGTTGTAGCTTGTGCGACCGCACTTAACGTTCGCAGTCGCACACGCTCTGTTCCTGTAGTCAATCGTGAAGACTGATAGAACTGCCACGGAGACTGAGATGAATTCCGCCACATCGAGCGCAGGCACAACGGGCGAAGTTGTGTTGCTGGTCGGAACACTGAAGGGTGCGTTTCTCGTCTGGTCCGACGCGTCACGACGCGAATGGCGAATTGACGGGCCACATTTCCCGGGTGAATCTGTTTACGCACTCGCGGTGGATCAGCGCGGCGGCCGACGTCGCACACTTGCAGCAACGCGAAGCTTCCACTGGGGAAGTGTGCTACGCTCGAGCGACGACTTCGGAAAGACGTGGACTGAGCCCGACAGTCACAACGTGAAATTTCCTGATGGCCTCGACGCTTCGCTCGTTCAGATATGGCAGATACTACCGGGTCGAGAGTCTGAGCCGGACGTCATCTACGCCGGAGTCGAACCCGCTGCGCTCTTCGAATCGCGAGACACGGGCAAGAGCTGGAATCTGGTCCGCGGTCTCTACGACAACCCGGACCGGCCCAGATGGCAACCCGGTGGCGGTGGGCTCTGCCTCCACACGATCGTCATAGACCCGAACGATTCAAAACGCATGGGCATCGCCGTATCCAGCGCCGGATTCTATCGCACCGATGACGGCGGTAAGAACTGGCGCGCTCGCAACGTTGGCGTCCGCGCCCAGTTTCTTCCAGATCAGTATCCGGAATTTGGACAGTGCGTACACAAGGTCGTGAATCATCCATCGCGCCCGGAGCGACTGTTCCTGCAGAATCACTGGGGATTGTACCGCAGCGATGATTGGGGCGATTCCTGGATTGACATCGCCAACGGCGTGCCGTCCGATTTCGGCTTCTCGATGCAGATGCACCCGCATGATCCCGAGACGGTGTACATCATTCCCATCGAATCCGATCAGTTCCGCTGCGTTCCGGAGGCGAAACTGCGCGTTTATCGCACCAGCAACGCCGGAGCATCGTGGGAGCCTCTCACCAACGGACTCCCACAGAAGGACGCATACGAAACCATCCTGCGTGATGCACTGACCGCAGACTCATTCGACTCGGCTGGAGTCTATTTTGGTACTCGCAGCGGCAAGTTGTTCGGTTCGTCTGACAACGGCGACAACTGGATGGAAATCGCGGGCGGCCTCCCGTCGATTGTGTGCGTCAAGAGTGCGGTAGTCGCCCCGCTGACCAGCTGAAGAACGGCGATACCGTGCCGATCACTGTGGAGATACCGGCCCCGCTCAGATCACATTCGCGGGGCCGTGCAACGGTCACCATTGATACATCGCAGCAGCCGTGCACATCGGTCCGCGACGTGCTCGCTGTCATGGCACGCGACTACCCGCGTGTCGTTGATAGTGTTATGACCGAACAGCGAGAGCTCCGCCCGCACGTAAACGTCTTCGTCGACAACGAGAACACCCGCTACACCGAAGGGCTCGATACCCTCACTCCGAACGACAGCACTGTCACCATCCTGGCCGCCATAAGCGGAGGCTAGCAGGAATTTCAGGAGGGCGCGACTTACAAGGACGGTGACGCGATCCCGGTGTCACCAGAAAACGCGCAATCATCGTAATCCGGCGCCAGTAGCCGCCGTCCCCGTGCCTTTACTTGCATTCTACGTGCAAGAATGGATATTGTATCCAAAATCAGTCAGTGAGACTCGTAATGCAAGGATTCCGGATTCTGATACTGGGCGCCTCTCTCGCGCTCATTGCCGCCACGCCTCATCCGCTCGATGCCGGGGACACCTACCCCAGACAGCCCGCGGTCGATGTGCAACACTACAAGTTCGCACTCGCAGTGAACGACTCCACTGATGCGATCGACGGCACCGCCACGGTCTCCATCCGCTTCCTCAAGAGCGGAGTCACCAGCTTCTTCCTCGACCTCGCAACACCGGTGAATGGCAAGGGCATGACTGTCACGCGTGTAACCAGCGACAGCGCCGCGCTCCACTATACACACATAGACGACCACCTCACCATCACTCTCGCCGCGCCGACCGTGGCCGGTGAGTTGCGCGACTTCAACATTGAGTACAACGGCATACCCGCCAGCGGTCTCTATATCGGAAAGAACAGCCACGGCGAGCGGGCTTTCTTCTCGTGGAACTGGCCCGACAAGGCTCGTCAGTGGCTCCCCATGATCGACCATCCATCCGACAAGGCAACCAGTGAATTCATCATCACGGCACCTGCCAGATATGCAGTCGTAGCAAATGGATTGCTGAAGGATGAGATCCTTACCGGCGACGGCCGCAAGATCACTCACTGGAAGCAGTCAGTCCCGATCGCGTCGTGGCTTAACGCCATCGGCGTCGAACAGTTCGCCGTGCACTACGCAGGCATGGTAAAGGGAGTCGAACTTCAGACCTGGGTCGCGCATCAGGATCGCGACAACGGCATCATCAGCTTCGAGACGCCCGCTCGGCAGGCTCTCGAGTTCTACAGCGAGAACATCGGACCCTACTCCTACGAAAAGCTCGCAAATGTATCCGCGGCCTTCGGCGGAGGTGGCACCGAACACGCCAGCGTCATTTTCTACGGCGAAAAAGTAGTCTCAGACAAACCAGCGACGGCAATCGTCGCACACGAGATCGCACACCAGTGGTTCGGCGACTCCGTCACCGAAAGCGACTGGGATGACGCATGGCTGAGTGAAGGGTTCGCAACGTACTTCACCCTGCTGTTCACCGAGCACTACTCCGGCCGTGATGCATTCGTCACTGGGCTGGCGCGCGCACGTACAACTGCTCTTGCCGCGGAGCTGAAATACAATGAACCCGTCGTCCACAGAAATATTTCCGATCTGCGCGGGGTCATTCCCCCGCTCGTCTATCAGAAGGGTGCCTGGGTACTGCACATGCTCCGTGCACAGATCGGCACAGACACTTTCTGGAAAGGGATTCGCGCATACTACGCCGAGTACCGCAACTCCAACGCATCAACCGACGACTTACGTAGCGTCATGGAAGAAACCTCCGGCCAGAAACTCGGCTGGTTCTTCAATCAGTGGCTCAATCGCGACTATTCACCCGAGCTCACCGGCCACTGGAGCTACAACGCGAAAACGCACATGGTTGCTGTCGATCTGGAGCAGACCCAGAAGGATTCCGTCTATCGCCTGCCGATCGACATCGGGCTTGTCGGTGACAGTGTTGGAGTTGCGCCAACGGTCGCCAAAATCGAGATGACACAGTCCCGGCAACACTTCGAGATTCCATCTGCGGTCGCGCCGCGCAACGTGATCCTCGACCCGAACACGTGGCTGCTGATGCAGCCACCCAGATTCACAAAGCGCTGATTGATCCCGGCGCGAACGGCGCTACCCGCCCTCGCGCCGCTACCGGCCACACGTCGGCTACTCGATCTCCATCAACCGCGTACAACCAGTCATTCAGATGGACCACTATGCACACGTGGTTCGGCACTATCCTGACCCTGTCACCAACTCCAGGACGCCAGGAGGTTCCTGAAAGATCGAGCGTGCCATGTTCTTCTGACATCGCGGACACAATGACATCGTCGTGGCCTACGATCGAACCAAACCCGGCGGCGTTGACGCCGCGCATCGGCTCGCGGCCGAGTGCCTTTGAACCGGCATCTACGACCGCCTGACCGGTCACCGCTGTACTCACTACAGTCGCCAGCACAGTCAACGCACAATCATCGGCTGCACATGCGCCAATGCCAACAGTGGTGCGATCGTTGAATACATAGGTTCCGGGCCGAAATTCCGTAACCAGAGGGATCTCATGCGTATGCCACGCGGTCGGTGTTGAACCACCACTCACCACCGGTGGTGCCAGTCCCGCCTGCTTGAGCGCACCGACCCACTCACCAAGATCCGCATTCAACTGCGTGATCCTGTCCTCCTGCTCACCAACGGGTTCCCGGATGTGTCCGGGATAGAAACAGACTCCGGCGAACTCCAACGAGCGGGAATCCGCAACTCTGCGGGCGAGTGCGACAGCTTCTGCTGGTGTTCCCACCCCGACGCGATGCATGCCGACGTCCAACTCGACATAAACCCTGATCGTTCGATTCGCAGCGGCCGCTGCTGCAGCAACGTGATCGATTGCTTCCGCCGAGTCCAGTGCGGTGGTTACTCTTACGGATCGCGGCAGATCGATCAATCTCGCAATCTTTGCACCCATTGGCGGATGAGCGATAAGCAAGTCGCTGGCGACTTCGCTCATTATCTCCATTTCGCGCGGCGTCGCGCACGTCAGTCCGACCGCTCCGCGTCGAATCTGAGCAGCACCAACTACCGCAGTCTTGTGCGTCTTCACGTGCGGCCGCAGTTGCAACCCGTGCGCACGTGCATAGTCGGCCATGCGGTCCAGGTTGCGCACTACGCGCGACACATCCACCAGTGGCGCCGGTGTCTGTATCTGCTCTACGAACGTCACGCGCGTCTCACTCATGCGATCACGATTCTGCCTGAACGGCATAAGTCAGGAGCACGATCCCGCTCGGATAACCCTTGGTTCCGGTCAGCTTGAGTCGCGTGGACAAGCTGCCCTCCGGCAATAACGGCACTCCGCCGCCAAGGAGAATCGGGACAACCGCCACCTCGACAACATCCACCTGTCGCTCGGCGAGCAGACTCTTGAACAACGCTCCGCCGCCGAACAGCCAGATCTCTCCGTCACCGGCCTCGTTGCGAAGTGCAGCCACCACCCTTGCGGCTCCGTCAGCCACAACCGTTACATCAGGGTAGGCGTCCTGTCGCAATGTCCGGGAGAATACGAAAACGCGCGACCCGACTGGCCACGGATGCTCGCCACCTGATTCGAGTACTGTCTCGTAGCTGCGACGTCCGAGGAGCACCGTATCAATGCGTCCAAATAATGCACCGAAATCGATAGTTGGATCTTCCGGAATCCAGTCAAACTCTCCGTGATATCCGGCTATGTATCCATCCAGACTCGCCGCGACGCTGTATCGTACGCTACGCACGCTCAGTGTTGGCCATGCGAAGCTTTCGCAGCGTTGAACGCGGTCGATCCGTGGCGGGGTATCGAAACCGTCTGCCACGCGCTACCAGCGAAGTGCTTTGCAAGAAACACTATTTGGCCTCCATGATTCGCTGCGTGCGTGAGCTGGCGAATGATCGCCTTTACTACCGTGTGCGGCTCGTTCCGAATGCGTATTGTCTTCACCAGGTCGTCAGGCGTTAGTGCATCCAACGCCTGAAATGCAATCTTCCATCCGGCTTCCCACGCCGACAGCAACTCTGCTCGCGTTGCTGATTCGCTCATCTCGAATTCAGAGTCGCGATGGCGGTCTGCCTTCTCTCCATCGCTGGTGAGAAAATCCGTCCAGCGTGAACGAAGATTCCCTGCGACGTGCTTCACTATCACGGCGATGCTATTGGACTCGGCGTCGAGTGCGGCGAAGAACTGCTCGTCATTCACCTGCGCCAAGCCCCGATCAATAACGGACTTTATCTCCCGAAAGCTGGAAATTGACGCACTGAGGAATTCTGATTCGATACTCATTGTCTTCTTTGTCTGTTATTGGTTCTGGACTGAACGCTCAACTACCGCTACAAAGTTGCACCGCAAAATTTGCACGTCGCCGCATTCGGTTCGATGAGTTCGGCACAGTGCGGACACATCTTCATATCCCCAGCCTTCAGCGCGTGCTCCTCAAGTGCAGCGCGATTCGGACCAGCAATCAGCGCGAGCCCAAAGCCGAACGGCCCCAGCACGGTGCCGAGTGCGAACCAACCACATCCACTGCGCCCCTTGCTCGTCGCAATAACCGAACTGACGAGGCCGCAGACCAACCAGAGGCCAACTAGCATATCGTTGCGATCGTCAAAAAGGAAGTCGGTGGGACGTTCGGACTACACATCAACCGATCGGAGAAACCTGGTACTGTTCCAACTTGCCGTCCGGCAATTCGTAGGTCCACGCACGTACGGTGTGACCTCCGCGGAACGTTACCAGATAGCTTCGCTCAACCATTCCGCCACGATCTGATTGCGATATCTGTACGAACCCTACTGGCGCGCCCAGTGAATCGAGGCTTGATGCAAAATCCTTTAGCGCTGAATCACTGAAATATGCGTTTGCATCCGCCGTGAATAATGACCTGTCGATATTGCCCTTTTGCAATCCAGCAAATATCCCACGCGCCAGATCCGTGTGACTCTTCACCTCCGCTCCCTGCGTCATGAACAAAGCGCGAATGATCTGACTGCTGATGACGTCATAGGCAGGCGCAGCATCCTGATTGGTGAGCACGACGACAGCCACACTGTCATCGGGAAATACAAAATTGCCTGCCGTGAACCCGGCAACCTCGCCATTGTGCGATATCATCCGATGCCCGTTCATGGTCCCAACATCCACGCCAAGGCCATAGCCGGTGCTGACACCGTTCCGGAGCAGCATCGTCGTTTCCAATGCCTTGTATGACGTCCGGGCAAGCAGCGACTCGTGAATCATGGCAATATCCCATTTTGCGAGATCACTCGCCGTCATCGCGAGCTCACCCGCCCCATGTATCCATCCCGTGCCAGTTGGCGTCGCAGGAACAAGCGGTCCCAGCGCATAACGCATGTAGCCCACTGGTTGAATCGACGACGGACCGAGTACGTCATAATCAATCGCGCTTTTCATCCCCAGAGGGTCGAGAATTCTTTTCTGAATGAATGTGAAGAATGGCTCGCCACTTACCTTCGCAACTATCATCGATGCGATTACGTAGTTGGTGTTGCTGTACTCCCATTTTGTGCCGGGTTCAAAGTCCAACGGTTGCTTCGCCCAGTGATCCAGAATTCCCTGAGCCGTGATCGGCTTCTGCATGAACAATGGGACATAGTCCTGCGGCCAGTAGTCCTGATAGCCCGATGTGTGCGACAGCAACTCGCGAATCGTTATCTCCTTGCTGCGCGTAAGCTCGGGAAAGAAGCGCGATACTGGATCGTTGAGCGATAGCTTTCCCTCCTGCTGCAGCATCAACACGCTTGCCGCGGCAAATTGCTTGCTTATCGAGCCGATCCCGTACGCCATATCGGGTTTCGCCGCAACATCCGGCTGTAGCTTCGCGGAACCGTAGGCATTCGAGTAAACCACCCGCCCGTGGCGCACAACCGCCACGCTTGCGCTCGGCGCGCCTGTAGTCGCCAGTGCAGCGTTGGCAATGGAATCAATCCGCGCGCCGAGTGCGGCATCTGGCAACTCGGCTTGAGCAGCGGCAGAGAGTGGCGCGCTTGCGATGCCCCCAGCAAGCGCGAGTGCGATCAGAGCGGGTCGGATACGCATTTGTAGTGGATAGTTGGACCGATCAATCCTGCGATTGCCAGAAGCATGCAAAAGATCGGCGTGGAACGCCAGATAGGAAGCCCACTCGACAACTCCGTCTGAAGTGCAACGATGGCAGGCCGGCAGGTGTCCCTCTAGCTCACCACTCGTGTTCCGGCGTGAAAACTTCCACGGAGAGTGTAAACGTGCGCGATTCCGTAGGCAGGAGTGCACCCACCCCCACGACCTGACGCGACACTTCCTCACCGCGTTCATTGCGAATAGACATCACCATGGAGTACTCCCACGCCTGACCGGCGGCCGGTGGTCGCACCGTCCCTTCAACATTCAACGCCTTGAAACTAGGGTGCATGTTCTCAGCCGCCGACTGCCCCGACCGCAAGTGATGCTTGCAGGCGGGACAGACATTGGCGCTTTCGAGAATCGTTGCCCTGCAGTGAGGACAGAGCCGCGTCTTGCCGACCGTCCTTTGGTTAACCACGCTCATTTGTCGGTCACCCCAACGTCGGAAAGTGACTCAGAACGCGCCTCATGACGCGTAGCTGTGCTCCGCCTTCACGTCGCTTCTCTGCGGTCCGTCCTTCGTCCATCCAAACTCAACCTGCCCACGCATCCGCGAGCCGGCCGCGACTGTCAAGGATCCGGTATTCAGATTTCCGTTCAATACCCCGGTCGAGCGAAGTTCCACGCGCGTCGCCGCGTCGATGTTGCCCTCAAGCTCGCCATCGATGATCACGTTGCTCGCACGCACACCGCCCACGAGCTTCGCTCCGGCTTCAATGGTGAGACTCCCCTGCACATTCACGTCGCCCTTGAATTGGCCGGCAATCCGGACGTCGCCATTGCCCGAGATTGTCCCTTCAATGGTGAGGCCGGAGGAGATTACCGATTCCGCATTCTTGCGCTCCACGCCGACATTACGCCGCACGGGCTCCTGCGCCGCTGGAATATCAGGAGTCGCCTGAGGCTGATGCACCTCTTGGTCTGGCGTCAACGATAAGGGTGAGGAATCCTTTTTGACCGAGGTCTGTTCCTTCCAGATTGCCATGGTGCGATGCTCCTGATAAATGGATACTTGCCAGATCGGACAATTACGACCACTGACTGGAAAGTCAGAAGCCTGTCACTCAGGCCGCGCGAGCGACCGCGTTCCTGCCTGCACAGATCGAACCATTAGGTCTAGTCCGGTGCATGGAATTTGGGAACTACCCGGTCAAAATATGACAAGGGGCGGTGGAAAGCCTCTTTCGGCCTCCGCTAAACCCGCGGGACCCAGCTTTTTCCGAACGAATGGCCGTACAAACGCCGCTGGAGGGTTGTGGCCGGTCGCCATTTCGTAGGCCTTCCGATATATCGCGTCCGCTTCGCCCTTCCGTCCCATCTTTTCGTAGGTCATCCCCAGCAAGCAATTCATGAAGGGGTCTCTTTCGTTCCCCTTCATCGCAATCGCCTTCGTGAACTGTGCTTCCGCAGCCCGCAGATCGTTGGTGTAAAGCGCGACATAACCCTCGAGATACGGGAAGAATCGCTCCTGCTGAGCAGCCATCGCCGAATCGCTGTCCAGGGCACGTCGCGCATTCACGATCTGTCGCTCGGCTTCGGCCTTGTCACCGCGTCGGCCAGCGAGCCGCCCAAGCGCGTGCGCCAACCGGAAATCCCAGAGACTCCGGGGATGCGTCTGCGGAGCCGGTTCCTTTACACCCAGCTCATACCCCTTCCGGTACCACTGGTCGGCAGCCGCAAGATCGCCCGCATCGATACATACGCGCGCGGCCTCGTTGGCCATTTCTCCCTGCTGGTAAAACGCGTTCTGCGGCTCCTCAGCCTCACGAGTAGCCCAGTATGCGATCACCATCTCCTCGTACTTGATCGTATTCGCGCAATCGCCATCGAACGCGTAGGACATCGCCATGGCGCGCTGAGCCGCCGCCTTGGAGGCGGGCGTTGCCGCAGTATCAATCATTTGCTGGAAGATGACCTGCGCCTTCGCGGTCTCGCCGTTCATATCCAGCTGCGACGCCTCGCGCATCGCCGGAGATGGCCCGGAGCGCCCTGCGCCCTGAGCGGAGGCTACGCCTGCGACTACAGGTAATGCGGCGAACAGTAGTGTCGCCGACATGATTCCACGAACACGGGACGGTGTGGTCAAGGTCTTCCTCCTGATCCGGGTGGGGGACGCGATTTACCTGCCAACCGCGCAACGCTGCTGATGCTACTCCTCTGCCACCCGTATGTTCGCCTGCGCACCATCGGTCTCGCAACCACTCATACCGATCTATTCGTGTTCCACAGCCAGTTCTCGCGCCATCCGCGCGCGAGCCACTAGCGACCCACTGGCGACCCACGCCGATCATCATTGAAAAAAGGCGGGGCGAGGATATCCATGCATCCTCGCCCCGCCTTGCTTGATCAGTTACGACCGGCGCTGATTCCCTACTTGCCCTGCGATTTCTTCACAACAGTGATCGTCAGGGATGACGGATATTGCCTGGAGTGATGAACGCTGTTGTGCGCTATCAAGCTCTGCGTCTCGTCGTAGTTATTGCCACCGGTGTTGAGATTGCGGTCGAAGCGCGGGAAGTTGCTGCTCGAAACTTCGATCCGAATTCTGTGGCCAGCTTCAAAATAGTTGCTGGTCGTCATCGGCTGCAGCACAACCTTGTATACCTTGCCCGGCTGCATCAATTCAATCGGCTTGTCATATCCGTTGCGGTAACGCAAGCGTTGAATCGTCTCGTCAAGATTGTATGCTGTACCATCAGGATACACATCTATCAGCTTCACTGTGATATCGGTGTCCTTCCGATCGGATGATACGTAGGTCGTGAACTGAATTGGTCCGCTCACTTCCATGCCAGTCTTCAACGGCTCCGTACTGTACACCAGAATTCCGTCGTTCTCCTCAGCCTTCCGCTGATCCAGTGCGCCACCAGTCAGTGCATTCGCCTGACAGCAGACGTTGCCGCCGTTCGACATGACCGGATGCATTGGATCGTACGTGAAGTTGTCAGGAGTATCCTTGCCCGGGGCCGAAGTAGTGAGCAATCCGTCACCGTTCAACGTGTTTGCCTTGCCCTGGCTCGACAGATAGAACGTCATCGGTTCGGCACCCTTGGGTGGCCACGTATCGGACGTCTGCCACTTGTTAATTCCCATCGTATAGTAGCGAACCTTGGGCAGCGTATCGAGCAGGCTCGTGTGTTCGCCCTTCAGGAACGTGTCAAACCAACCATACGTCAGCGCATCGTAATCCAGGCGTGCATCGCCCATACTCCGCTCTCCGACAATCGTGTTTTCCGTGGCACGCGTGTATGAGCAGTGCAGCGTTGGCGCAATGACTGCGTATTGCTGATTCGCGACCGCCGGATCAGCGGTTTTGCGCACGTAATTGTAAGTGGCAAGGTTCGGCCCGACCGACACGTCATACCACGACATGAACCACAGTCCCGGAACATTGATCTTCATGTCGTCATGAAACAACCCGCCACGATACCACGCTGGATCGTTCGGCGTACGCTTGATCATGGCGCCACCCGTTGCGATACCCGGCATCGAGTCTGCAAAAATCCCGTGCGGTCCACCGTGTGCCTCGATCATGTCCTGCTCGGGCAGATGCCAGAACGCCGTCTTCCAGTCCACCGGCGGCGACTGCTGCGCGAGATCGAACGATCGTGCAGTGCGTATCAGATCGGCCTGCGAAGTGTTCGAGGGGAACATGGGTCGCACCTGATTTTGTTCGCCCTCGAGCCAGTCGACGAACAGCAACTGCACCGCGCCACCACGATACCGGTTGCCCTGTTCATAGTATGGCTTCACGCGTCCGACGCCCGCGCCAAATCCCTGCGGATTGATCGCTGCAAGTCCTTTCGGAGCCTGAGCCGCCACGCCCATCTGCCACTCGGCGGTCGACGAGCATCCCACCAGGCCGACCTTTCCGTTCGACCACGGTTGCGATGAAATCCACTGAATTTCATCGACGCCATCCGTGAGCGGCGGCCCCAGAATGTCGTAGTTCCCCTGGGAGAAGAAGTGTCCGCGCTCGTTCGCAACTACATATGCATAGCCGCGCTTCACCGCTGTGAGCGCAGCCGTCATATCTGCCGGAGCACCCAGCTTCACATCCCAGTAATTCATGTTGTACGGCGTGCGGCTGAATATCGCGGGCGCCTTGGCTACATCCTTCGGCCTGTACACGTCGAATTGCATCTTCATCCCGTCACGCATCGGGATCATCAATTTGCGATCGATAATAGCCACCGCCTCGAGCGCTTTCTCTAACGAATCGCGATGTGCCACCAGCACTGTGTCGCGCGGAGTTCCGCGTTGCGCTGACAACATCGGAACAACGCCGAGAAATGTCGCCGCTCCGAGAAGAAGATGCTGCTTGATCCTGATCATGACGTACCCCCAGGCTGGAGCTGCCTTATGCACGTGAGACGGCCGTCTCAGATACCAGCAAAATACCATGAATATGTCACGTACATACACATCCGTGCGGCAACGGCGCCGCAGGAACGCGCCGCAGGAACTGTTACTCCGCGCCAGCCACGTCGAAGAACTCGACAACGCCAGTCTCAAGCGAGTACACCGCTCCCACTACGGCCAATCCATCTTTCTCGATAATCGTCTCCAGGAGCGCCGATCCATGCCTGAGATGGTTGACCGAAGCGCTCACATTCGCGTGAACGGCAGCTTGCACGAGAGCTTCCTTGTCGTTGCGGAGATCTGTCTTCAGCAGCACTTCCACAGATGGGCGCACACGATCGACAATCGAACGCAGGTTAGGCGACTGATTCGCCGTCGGCTGTTGAAGCTCTTCCAGCGTCGCGAGGATGGCACCGCAATGCGTATGGCCCATCACGACGACTAGTCGCGCATTGAACAGTGCCGCTGCGTACTCGACACTGCCTACCTGCGACGGCGCAACGATGTTGCCTGCAACCCTGATTACGAAGAGGTCACCGAGCCCTTGGTTGAAGACGATTTCCGCCGGGGCCCGTGCGTCCGAGCAACTCAGGATGATTGCAAATGGGTCCTGAATCTGCGGTAACTCCTTCTCCTGTTTCTGGCTGACAAATGAGCCGCCGCCGGTCATCCTCGACGCGAATTCCTTGTTGCCCGCCCTGAGTCGTTCCAGTGCCTGCGTAGCTGATTCCATTTTTAGTCTTGCCCTGTTCAGTTGATCCTGACTCGAAATCTGTGGCATATCACATTCGCCACATTAGTACAATACATCGATTCGGTGGCCGCGTCATGTGCAGACCTCAGCCGTCTGCGAGTAGATCACAAAACATGAAGCGATCGTCGCGAAGAACCCGCTCCCCGCGCCGGACTGAAATTGGCTTCGCGAACACCGGCCCGGACGACACGAAGGTGTGGAACTCGCCACGTTCCCCACATGGATCAACACCTGTCGGTAGCGCTTCAAGGAACGTCGCATCGAATGCGCGCCCAGCGAAATCCGCCGAGAGTTGGGTGGTGTCCACGCAGACGACGTTCGCACCGAAGCCGGCCGCGATGAATTCCTGCGCAAGCTGCCGTGTATCTCGCCCCCACAGTGGAAACAACGCCTCGAAACCCGACGCACTGACCAATTTCTCGCGATACTCGCGAACATCGGCCAGGAAGAGATCGCCGAACGCGATCGTTTTCACTGATGGGTAATCAGTCCGAACACGTGCAAGCGCATTGTTGAATGCAGTTTCGTACGCTTCGTTCGACGACTGCGGATCAAGCGTCACTTCGATCAGAGGCAGATCAACGGCCGCAGCCTGCGCCTCGACCAATTCTCGTCGCACACCATGAATACTCACGCGATCGTATCCGCGAGTAATGCTGGTGAGCAGAGCCACTACGCGATACCGCGGATCACTGCGCAGTTCGGCAAGCGCGAGGCCGCTGTCCTTTCCGCCGCTCCAGCTCAGTACTACAGTTTCGCGGTGTTTCAGAACGTCCTGACACTCGTCCGCGAGTACGCCATGCGTGATTTCCGGAATGCGCGACCATCCAGTAAGGTTCGAATCGGAAAGGATCGAGTACTGCGATGTCACAGCACCCGCCTGGCCCGCAGCTGCTCCGTACACTACACGCGCTATACCCGCGCGCCGAAGGACGTACCCGCACAACACGCACGGCTCTACTGTAGTAAAAAGCGTGCAGCCAGAGAGATCGGTTGATTGCTCCTGCCTGCACGCAATACGGATCACCTGGACTTCGGCGTGCGCGCTGGGATCAAGCTGTCCGCGTGTGGCTTCGCCTGCCTCAGCAATAACGCGACCCGCACGCACTAGAAGTGCACCCACGCCAGTCTCGCCACTCGCAGACGCCTCCCTCGCCAGATCGAGACAGCGCCGCATGAATGCCTCGTCTTCGCGCGATCGAGCCTCCAGAATCTCACCGGCCATCAGCGCGCTGTGGACTCGTGCACCTGAATGATCCGCCAACCTTCGGGGCGCTTCTGCCACACCTGTGTAATTGCAAAATTGCCACTGCTCACCGCACCACTCGGCAGCGTACGTTGCGATTTCATCGCTTGCACAACGATTGCGATGTCGGGAGTCAGTGCCGTGATCTGCGCCGGCACGCGCTCCGCATAGACGACATCCGATTTACCGTTGTTCCACCATTTCAACTGCAGCGTCCGCACGCTGTCCAACCCTCTGATCACTTCACCATTGAAGACGAATACGAGCTCTGGCTGGTGTAGATACGCAGCCAGAAAGCGATCTGTATCGTGCGCGTTCGCAGCGACCGTCATTTCATCGAGCAGCGGCTGAATCCTCTGTTCGACGTGTTGCTGAACCGACGGTGAAACCTGTGATGTTCCAGTTTGTGCTCGTACATTCATCGGCGAAAGAGCACCGGTCAATACGAGCGCGCAAAGCATTAGCCCACCGCGTATTCGTGTCATGTGATCACCAGTTGATGTTTCCATCGACGCCACAATCCATCCCCGAACTCCAAGCGCCAAATGAGGTGCCTGGCAGGACTATGGACGGTAAGCATTATCGTAGTACCTATCATACGCACTGGGGCTCCCCTTGGCACTCGGGACCCTCCGTGGTATGGTTAAGGTGATGCGAACCATACGTCGCGGTTCCCGGTTCATGGCTCTCCTCCTGAGCTTGGCGTTCGCCAACCTTATGCTGGTCAGCAGCGCGTATGCATGCCCGACCCTCGGTACAGCCGCGAGTGCCGGCGCAATGCCCGGCATGGACGCAATGCTGGTGGGTGCGACTGCGCCCGGAACAGACAACCAACCGTCAGCATCCACATCTGACCTGACACAACACAGACCATCACCCGAAGAGCAACAGCGGCATTCTCCCTGCGGCTCACCGTGGGCACCTGGTGTGTGCCAGTCGATGGCGCCATGCGCACCGGTCGCGCTGGTTTCTACAGAGAGTCCGTCCACAACTCCAGTCCGTCGCGCTACCAGTGTAGCAGACCTTACAGTCGCGCTTCTACCACTGGCAGCAAGCGCCCCCGAGCTCCCTCCTCCTCGGGCTTAGTCCACCACAATCAGTTGTAGTGGTACCGCGGCACTCAATCCGGGTGCGAGCGGGTTGATGCGTACTCCCTGATTCCCGAGTGGGCGACGTTCGTCCATTGCCGATTCAGTCGACCTGCGCGTCAGGACTCAATTCGACCGACAATGTGTCTCAAAAATCGCTCACGCACGCATATGTGGTACGCTCGCGCACTCACTATCCGTGTCGCACTGATTGGTACAATCCTCATCACGTGCCAATCCGCTCTGGCGCAACAGCCCCATGTACAATCCGATAGCGGCGCAGCGCTCGACTCACTGATCGCGCACGCCGTTGCAGTCAGCCCGGCAATTCGCGCCGCACAGGGGCGAGTCAACGCTGCACGGTCGAAAATTTCGCCTGCGGGTGCGCTGCCAGACCCGACCCTCATGGCGGGAATTGTCAACTTGCCCCTCGCACGCCCGAGTTTCACGTCCGACGGCATGACGATGAAGATGGTCGGCGTTGGTCAAACCATACCATTTCCCGGGAAGTTAACGGCCAGGCGCCGGCCCGTCGAACTGGAAGCAAACGCTGCTGCCGTCGCGCTCGACACCATGCGGCTCGCCATCGTGCGTAGCGTTAAATCCGCCTACTATGAGCTGGCGTTTCTGGACCATGCCATCACCATTGTGAAGCAGAACGAACAGGTACTCGGCGATGTTGCTGCTACCGTGCAGTCGCACTATTCCGTCGGGACCGGCGACCAGCAGGATGTACTCAAAGCGCGCATCGCGGCCGCGCAGCTCGGCGAAACGGCCAACACGCTCATCGAGCAGCGACAGGCCACGCTCGCGGCACTGAATGCGGCGCTCAATCAACCGTCAGACACACCAATTGAGAACCCGGGATTCCCGATCCGACTGACGCGTGCCGCGATATCCGAGGATACGCGCAGCATCGGCTTCGTCGCGAACACGCTCGGCGCACCGGTGGCTGATTCTCCGCTGCCATCGCTAGCTCAATTGCAAGCGATGGCATCCCAGCAGAATCCAGGACTCCGCGTCCGCGAGGCAATGATCGCTGCACAGGCCGCGCGCGTGAAGCTTGCACAGACCGAATACAAGCCCGATTTCGACCTATCCGTTCAATATGGGCAGCGTGTCGGGCTCCCCGACATGGTGACAGCGCAGGTCTCGATCCCGTTGCGACTGCACAAGGGAGCGGTTCAGGACCAGCATGTCGCCGATGCACGGGCAGAGCTGGCTGTCTTGCATGCCGAGCACGAAAGCCAGCTGAACGATGTGCACGCAACTGTCGCTCGGCTGTACAGCGAGATCGAGCGTAATCGTACGCAACTCGCTCTTTATGCGCGATCAATTTTACCGCAAGGCAAGGCAGCGGTCGCGTCAACGACGGCGAGCTATCAAGTTGGCAAGGCCGATCTGCTCACACTCCTGGATAGTCAGGCAACACTCTTCTCATACCAGACAGCGTACTACCGTGCACTCGCTGATTTCGGTACGGCAGTCGCTCAGCTCGAGCAGACCGTCGGCCAGGAGCTGATCAAGTGAAACACGATTCCACGCACGACGACGCCACGAACGACACGGCCCGCACCGGTTCGAACGATGATACGTACCGTGCCGAAGTCTCATCAGACACAGTACGGGACTGGAAGCCACGTGCTGGACATCGCGGCGGTGGTTCACACTGGTACGCGCGTCCCCAGACACTGTTGCTCGTCATCGCAGCATTAATAATCGTCGTGCTGGTCGCAGTCCTGTTTCGTCGCGGTGTTGTAACGCAGGAGGTGACGCCGGCCACACCCTCAAGCGCATCCGCCATGCAGGGTATGGTTGGCATGCAGACAAGTTCCGATGGGTCTGTTGCGCTCACACCTGATCAAATACGTCAATTCGGCGTAACCTTCGGAACTGCCGAGCAGCGAACTCTAACGAACGATGTTCGCACTGCTGGCATCGTCGCTGCCGACGAGACCAGGCTCACATCGGTGACACCGCGATTCAGTGGCTATATCGAGCGGCTGCACGTCAACTCGTTGGGGCAGCCAGTACACAAAGGCCAGCCACTTGCGACAGTCTATTCACCGGACGTGCTTGCTGCCGAACAGGAACTGTTGCTCGCGCGCGGCCTGGACCAGAATCTGGCCACTAGTTCCGTGCCTGGCGTTGCCAGCTCACCCACTGAGTTCGTTAATGTCGCGCGCCGTCGCTTGCAGCTCCTCGACGTTTCGAATGCGCAAATCGAACAGGTACTTCGCACAGGCAAACCCTCGCCAACAGTCACGCTATACTCGCCAGCTTCCGGAGTCGTGACAGAGATAAAGGTTATCCGGGGTCAGGCGATTCAGTCCGGAGTGGATCTATATACCATCACCGATCTATCACAAGTGTGGGTCGATGCAGAGATCCGGGAAGGTGACGCAGCATTGGTTCATATCGGTGCACCGGCAACACTCGCGCTCACGGCGTACCCGGACAAACAGTATGCCGCACGTGTGAGCTTTATCTATCCCACGGTCACAGCGCAGTCGCGAACACTCAGAGCGCGCATCGTGGTGGGCAACAAGGATGGCATGCTCAAGCCCGGGATGTACGCCACCGTTAATCTTACCGCGCCGACACGCAGTGCATTGACTGTACCCAGTGCCGCAGTGGTCCACACCGGCGAGCATTCCCTTGTGTTCTTTGACATTGGTGGAGGAAAGCTGGTGCCCCACGAGCTACGTGTGGGGCGCACGTCCGGCGACTACACAGAGGTCCTGGCTGGTATCGCGGCCGGTCAGCGCGTCGTTACATCCGCACAGTTCCTCATCGACTCCGAGTCGAACCTTGGCGAAGTGATGAGGAGTATGATCAGCACCGGTGAAAACAGCGGCACGAGCACTAACAGCGGCAAGAGCTCAGGCAGCGCAGGTGACATGAAAGGGATGCCTGGGATGTCAGCGGGACCAACGACCGCGCCCAGGTAACCGCCAATGCTCAAGTATATCATTCGCTGGTCCGTAGCGCACAAGCTCGCGGTCGCACTCGTTGTCATCGCAATCTCCGTCGCCGGTGCATGGGCGACACTTCGCACACCAGTTGACGCAATCCCCGACCTGTCGGATGTACAGGTCATCGTCATGACCGAGTGGGCTGGGCAAGCGCCGCAGCTAGTTGAGGATCAGGTTACGTACCCACTCGAAACCGAACTTCTCAAGGTGCCGCACATGAAGTTCGTGCGCGGAATGAGTCAGTTCGGTTTGTCCGCAGTATATGTCGTGTTTGAGGACGGTACTGATCTGTACTGGGCACGTTCACGCGTGCTGGAATATCTGAACAGCGTTCGCGGGAAACTCCCAGCCGACGCAACTCCATCGCTCGGACCCGACGCCACCGGTGTCGGCTGGGTGATGCAGTACGTACTCACCGACACCACCGGGCGGCTGAACCTGGCGCAGCTTCGAGGACTGCAGGACTTTACCGTTCGTCCCGCGCTCACTGCTGTTCCGGGTGTCGCCGAGATCGCTTCGTTTGGCGGCTTTGAGAAAGAGTATCAGGTTGTTGTGGATCCGACCAAACTGCTGGGCTATGGCATTCCGATCCAGCGGGTGATAAACGCAGTCCGTTCATCGAACCAGGATGTTGGCGCTCGAGTACTCGAGATGGGCGGCTCCGAATATGTAGTGCGTGGCCGCGGACGCTTCACGAGCCTGAATGATATTCAAAATGTGTCCATCGGCACCAGCGCGGGCAGCATTCCAGTCACAATAGGCGATGTGGCAACTGTCCAGATTGGCCCTGCAATTCGCCGCGGGATCGCCGACCTGAATGGCAAAGGCGAGATCGTGACCGGATGGGTTGTCATGCGCTACGGCGCAAGCCCACTCGATGTGATTAACGACGTGAAGAGCAAGATGCGTTCGCTGCGGGGCAGCCTGCCCAAGGGCGTCGTATTCGTCGATGGTTACGACCGTGCCAACCTGATTGACGGCGCGATCCACACGCTTCGTTCCAAGATAGTTGAGGAGTCGATAATCGTCGCACTTGTGACCATCATCTTTCTTGCCCATGCGTCAAGCGCACTCGTCGCGATCCTGACGTTGCCAGTCGGCGTGCTCATGGCATTCCTCGCAATGCACCTGCTTGGACTTAGTGCGAACATCATGAGTCTCGGTGGAATAGCCATCGCAATCGGTGCGATGATCGATGCCGCGATTGTGATGGTGGAAAACCTTCACAAGCACATGGAACGTAATGAGGCAGATGGTCTCCAGAAACGACACTGGGATCTGGTCATCGAATCAGCACAGGAGGTCGGACCTGCGCTCTTCATATCGCTGCTCATCATCACCGCGTCTTTCCTGCCGGTGTTCGCACTCCAGGACCAGGAAGGCCGCTTGTTCAAACCGCTGGCGTGGACCAAAACGCTGGCTATGGCATCGGCAGCGCTGTTGTCCATCACACTTGTTCCCGTGATGATGGGCCTGTTCATCCGCCGCGGCGTGAAACCAGAGGCGTCAAACCCAATCAATCGCGTGCTGATTTCGATGTATCGCCCCGTGATAGAACTGGTATTGAGACATCGCTGGCCAACAATTCTGGCTGCGGTCGCTGTGCTCGCTGCAAGTATCTTCCCGTGGTCACGGATCGGCACCGAGTTCATGCCACCGCTGAACGAAGGCAGCATCATGGATATGCCGTCGCTCTTCCCAGGCGTGGGCACTGGTGAAGCGAAAATCATCCTCCAGCAACGCGATGCGGCGCTCGCACGGATTCCGGAAGTGAAGCTGGTGCTGGGCAAGATCGGTCGCGCAGAAACTGCAACCGACATGGCACCAATGAGCATGATCGAAACAATCGCAGTGCTCAAGGATCGCGACGCCTGGCGCCCGGGTGTGACCTATGATTCCATCGTGAACGAAGCGAACTCCACCGTTCGTACGCCAGGTGTGGCCAACATGTGGAGCATGCCAATCAAGAACCGCACGGACATGCTTGCAACCGGAATCAAAACTCCCGTTGGAATAAAGATCTTCGGTCCCGACCTCGCAGAGCTGGATCGTATTGGGAAACAGATAGAGGGACTGCTGCCCGCTGTGCGCGGAACCAACTCCGTGTTCGCCGAGCGTACGGTGGGCGGGCGGTACCTGGACGTTACGGTTGATCGCGCGGCGGCGGCACGTTACGGGCTCACGACCGACAATGTACAAATGGCGCTCTCCGCAGCGGTCGGGGGTACTGATGCTGGCCAGGTGATCGAAGGTCGCGAACGTTACGGTGTACTCGTTCGGTACCCGCGTGACATGCGTGACAGCCCGCAAGAGATAGCTGGAGTGCTTGTGAACACTCCATCCGGCGCCGAGGTTCCGCTTGGCGCGCTCGCGAAAATAGTTGTGGTACAGGGGCCAACTCTGATCAAATCGGAGAACGGATACCTGAACAACATCGTGTACGTCGATGTGCAGAACCGCGACATCGGAAGTTACGTGACTGATGCAAAGAAGTTGCTCGCAACGAAACTCACGCTCAAGCCAGGATATCGCATCGAATGGTCGGGACAATATGAATCACTGCAACGCGCCAGCGCTCGGCTCCGCATCGTAGTACCGATCACACTTCTTGTTATCTTCGGATTATTGTATTTCAATTTCCGAAGTATGGGCGAGACATTGATCATCATGCTGTCACTTCCGTTCTCGCTTGTGGGCGGCGTCTGGCTGATGTGGTTGCTCAACTATAATTTGAGCGTCGCTGTAGCCATCGGTTTCATCGCGCTTTCCGGCGTGGCCGCGGAAACTGGTGTCATCATGCTCATCTATCTGGACCATGCATATCGAGATCGCGTACGGTCCGGACAGATGCATTCGATATCCGACCTGCATGTCGCCATCGAATACGGAGCGGTGGAACGTGTGCGACCCAAGATCATGACGGTGGTAGCAATCGTGGCTGGGCTGCTTCCTCTGCTCTGGAGTCAGGGGGTTGGAGCCGACCTCACCAAGCGCATCGCAGCGCCTATGGTGGGCGGGATGATTACAAGCGCAGCACTCACACTCATTGTGATCCCAGCCATCTATTCACTATGGCGCGAGTGGCAGTTGGATCGATCTGTGACGAAGTCAGGATGACTATCAAGCATCCAGACTCCATCCAATCCGTCTCCGACCGTATCAGGACGGCACGATCACCGTACGCGTCTTCCCATGAAACACGGAGAGTGCATCCAACCGACTATTGATCTGAGCTGCGTCGAGCCCGATCCTATCCGTGACTACACTTTCGAGATCGAGCAATCCGCGCTGCGCGAAGTCCATGAGGACGACCAGCTCCGAACGCAGATGATCTGACACTCCGACGATCTCGAC
>JBDTAW010000129.1:0-11769 GCA_039924445.1 Gemmatimonadaceae bacterium | reverse complement strand
TGCACCGGCTGAGCACTGACGCTCGGAATTCTCAGAAAATCGAACAATTCTTCCTCGATCCGCGACTGATGCTGCGTGAGAAAGGCATCAAGATCATTGGCAATCTTAGGCATGAACTCAATCTAACGGCCATTTTCCCGGCTTGGTGGCCCCCGCTGGGGCTATCTTACGGGATGCCGAACCGCCTGGCTGGGGAGACCTCCCCGTACCTGCTGCAGCATGCTAACAATCCGGTTGACTGGCACCCCTGGGGTGAAGAGGCCCTGTCTGCAGCCCGCTCTCAGAATCGGCCAATCCTCCTGTCGATCGGCTACGCTGCGTGCCACTGGTGCCACGTCATGGCACACGAGTCGTTCGAGGATCCGGTCACGGCCGAGTTCATGAATGAGCATTTTGTCTGCATCAAAGTTGATCGTGAGGAGCGACCCGATCTCGACGCGGTGTACATGCAGGCGGTCCAGTCGATGACCGGCCACGGCGGCTGGCCGATGACTGTCTTTCTGACGCCATCAGGCGAACCGTTCTATGGTGGGACCTACTTCCCTCCTGCTGACCGGCACGGTATGCCATCGTTCATGCGCGTGCTCAAGTCGGTATCCGATGCGTACACGCAGCGGCCGGAAACCATCGCGGCCAGCGTCACCTCCATGCGCCAGATCTACGAGGCCAGCGTTGCCGATGCCGGCCTCGGCGGAGAAATCACGACCGAATTGCTGGACGCCGCGGTTCGTACGGTGACTGCGACTTACGATGCGCAATTTGGTGGCTTTGGCGGGGCGCCGAAATTCCCGCCGACCATGGTCCTCGACTTCCTGCTCCGGCACTGGGCCAGGACCGGCGACACCACCGCATTCGAGATGGCCCGAAACACCTTCATCAAAATGGCGCGCGGCGGCATCTACGATCAGATTGCCGGCGGTTTCGCCCGCTACTCCGTCGATGCGCGCTGGCTGGTGCCACACTTCGAGAAAATGCTCTATGACAACGCGCTGCTCATCCGCTTCGGCGCACACCTCTTCGAAGCGACACGAGACGACGAAGTGCGACGCGTTACCAGTGAATCGCTAGCGTGGGTTGCGAACGAGATGACAGCACCTGAGGGCGGTTTCTACTCATCGCTCGACGCCGACTCTGAAGGAGTGGAAGGAAAGTTCTACGTCTGGGCAAGCGAGGAATTTGACGCGGTACTTGGCGATGATGCGCCGACCGTGAAGAGTTTCTACGGAGTCACAGCGACGGGCAATTTTGAGGGACGCAACATCCTGCATATTCCGGTTGGCCTCGGCGATTTTACAGAGAGTAGCAACGTCGACATCGACACTATGCGTGCGGCAATAGCCCGAGCGAAGGAGAGGTTGCACGCATACCGCTCGCGGCGCATTCGACCTTCGCGTGACGACAAGATCATCGCATCATGGAATGGGCTCGCGCTTCGCGGCATCGTGGAAGCGGCGCGTGCATTTGATAGCGATGAGATCCGTGCGCTCGCAATGCGGAATGCAGAGTTCCTGCTACAACACATGGTGGTCGCGGGACGCTGCATGCGAACATACAGCGCGGGCGCCAACAGGCTCGCCGGATTCCTTGAAGATCAGGCAGCGGTCGCGCTCGGCTTTCTTGCCATTTTTGAACAGTCCCTCGACGTCAAGTGGCTGAACGCCGCACGACTCATGGCTCAAGTGATGCTCGAAAAATTCCAGGACGCCGAAAAAGCAATATTCTACGATACGGCGCACGACGCGGAGCAATTGGTGTCGCGTCCGCGGGACCCCACAGACAACGCGACACCGTCCGGGACATCGCTCGCAGTTGACCTCCTGCTGCGACTGGCGAATTACGACGACAATCACGCTTTCCGCGACATCGCTGAGCGTGTGATGAATTCTCTTGCAGATGCAAGCTCCAGATACCCATCCGCCTTCGGCCACCTGTTAGGAGACGCGGAATACGCAGCGACATTTGCGTGCCACGGCGACTATTGTGACATGCCGTCGCCCCGCGCGCTGGACATCGCGCTGCAAACAGCTACTTCCAACCAGGCGACCTGACATGCCCACCGACGGATCCTCGTTCACCAGAGGTGTTTTTGCTGGTGAAGTTCTCGACGAGCTGCTTTTCCCCTATCCATCGCCGTTGAACATTGCGAATCCGGAGGAAGCGGCAACAGTCGACCGTCTCGTGCGCGCAATCGAAGGTCGTCTTGATGGGCTGGTGGATTCCGTAAAGTTCGACGTCGAAGAAACAATACCAGACGATGTGATCGCGGCACTCTCCAGCCACGGATTTCTCGGCATGATGATCCCGCGCCGGTTTGGCGGTCTCGAGCTGTCGCCGCGCGCGTATGCGAGAGTATGTGAAGCCGTTGGAGGCGTCGATTCATCGATCGCCGTCTTTATCGGAGTGCATTGCGGACTGGGAAGCAAGGCGATCGTCCTTTACGGCACGGAAGCGCAAAAGCAACGCTGGCTGCCTGGCCTCGCGCGGGGCGAAATTCTGGTCTCATACGCCCTGACTGAACCGCTGATTGGTTCTGATGCTCAACATGTGAAGACCACGGCTACGCTCAGCGCTGATGGGACTCACTGGTCATTGAACGGCCACAAGATATGGATAGGCAACGCGCATCGGGCCGCTGTGATCGCAACGTTTGCCCAGACAGAAGTCGAGCGCGACGGCAAGAAGGTCCAGCGTCCGACGGCTTTTCTGATTGAGCCCACGACGCCCGGCTTCCGAGTGGTCGACACGGTGAAGAAAATGGGCATTCGCGGCTCAACGCAGGCTGAACTGGAATACACAAATCTGCGCGTACCAGCCGAGAACGTACTGGGACAGGTTGGGCGTGGATTTGCCGTCGCGGTCAATGTGCTGAATGGCGGTCGACTCACACTCGCCGCTGGTTGCACGGGAGGGACGAAACACATCTTCGCGGAGATGACGAAGTACACCGAGCAACGCATCCAGTTCGGCAAGCCACTCGCTGATTTCGAGATCACTCAGCGCAAACTTTCGTCGATCGCGTCGGAGATCTACGCATCGGATTCCATGCTGGGCGTGCTTGCGAACCTCGCGACAGAAGATGATTCCGACTGGTCACTCGAGGCGGCGATCGCGAAGGTGTTTGCGAGCGAACTCGTGTGGCGCGCGGCAGACGAAATGGTCCAGATCGCCGGCGGCCGCGGATTTGTAAAACCGTATCCATACGAGCGCTTTCTGCGTGACACTCGCATCAACAGAATATTCGAAGGCGCCAACGAAGTCCTTCGACTGTTCATTGCGCTGAACGGAATTCAGACATTATCGGGTCATCTCAAGGAAGTGAGCATCGCACTTCGGGAGCCGATCAAACACCTTGGCCTACTCAGTGAGGTGGCCGCAGCGCGGGTACGGAATGTCTTCGGTGCTACAGCCACACTCGACGTCGCTCTCGATCCCCGCCTCTCAAGTCACAAGGAATATCTCGAGAGACACGTCGCGGAGCTCCGCTCCGCGGCTGAACACGCCGTTATCAAGTACCGCGGCGAAATAGTGGATCGGCAACTGGTGGTAGAACGCCTGTCGAACATGGCCATCGAGCTGTTCGCGAGGGCCTGCGTGATCTCGCGCACGCAGTCGCTCCTCGCTGGCAATGGCTCGGGTGCCGAAGAAGCGCTGATGTTATGCGATATATTCTGCGTGGACTCGGGTCTCCGCTTCCGGCGTGCGCGGGTCGCATTGGCGGGTGGGAGCGGCGGCGTGGTCGATGAAAAACGCAAGACTGTCGCGACAATGATCCGTCGCAATGAGGGCTACGCAATTCCGGACTCGATCCTGAACGTGATGATACCAGCGACACACGACCCGATCAACTGAACGTGACTGGAAAAGCAGATAGTGCCACACGCATCCGCGGACTGCGCGGAGCAACACGCCCAGCGAACGATGATCCCGAAAGCATTCGGGCCGCGACGCGCGAGTTGTTGAGTGCGTTGCTGGCTCGCAACGGGATTGACTCGGAGTCGGTGGTGAGCGCTTTTTTTACCGCGACGCCGGACCTGGTGAGCGAGTTTCCGGCGAGGGCCGCCCGCGACCTCGGTTGGCATGACGTCGCAATGCTCTGCTCGACGGAGATCCCTGTGCCGAACGCGATAGGCAGGGTTGTAAGAGTTCTGCTCCATGTGGAAGTACCGATGAACTGTACACTCAAGCACGTGTACCTGAATGGAGCCGAGGAGCTTCGCCCGGATTTGTGACCGGGAACCTGGTGGACAAGTCGAAGAATCACCATCACTTTCGAGATATCTCATGCGCGCCCTTGCTCTCGCTGGATCGCTTTCGTTGCTCTGCCTTGCCGGCTCGACGCCAGTCCGTGCACAGACACTACCAGACGGCGCTGATCTCATTCGCCTCATGCACGATCGTTACGTGGGCAAATGGTACAAGACGCTGACCTTCACGCAGGCAACGGTGCGTCGCACCCCGGCAGATACTATGGTGCACGAAACCTGGTACGAATCCGCCAAGCTTCCCGGACGACTGCGAATTGATGTTGGCGCACCCGACGGCGATCCGATCATTCTCTTTGCACGCGATAGCACGTTCGTTCGTCGCGGATCAAGCAAGGTTGTTGGCCGTGCTGGCCGGAATCCCCTCCTCATTCTCGGGTTTGACATATACACGCAACCGATCGAACGTACTGTCAGCGTGCTACGCGAAGAGGGTTTCGACCTGAGCAAGATGCATGAAGGAACATGGGAAGGGCGGAAAGTGTTCATCGTCGGTGCTACTCCGGGCGATACGACGTCCCAGCAATTCTGGGTAGATGCAGATCGATTGCTCTTCGTTCGTATGCTTTCACCGGTCGCTGCTGGCCGACCCGGCACCGAGGATGTCCGTTTTGAGAAATACCAGCCAGCCGGAGGCGGCTGGCTGTCGACATACGTTACTGCGTCTCGCGCGGGCAAGCTCATTCAGAGCGAAACGTACACGGACATTCGCGTAAATCCGCCGATTCCCGATAGCCGGATGGATCCGACACAGCTGGACAAACCGTGAGACGCGCACACCACAAATCGGTATAGTTCTTCGCAATTCGCCTGGATCACTTCATGTTCTACACTGCTCTTCTCTTCGTGCTAAACGCCGCCACCGCTGCCGTTCCACAATTGCCTCGTGACACCGTTACAAATGTGCGCGATTTACCGATTGTAGAATTGAGAGCAGCGAAATCGTCCAGCAATACAGTGGCCATTATTCTCTCGGGCGATGGCGGCTGGGCAGATATCGATGAGAAGGTGGGAGAGAGTTTGCAGGCGCACGGGGTCGACGTCATCGGCTTTGACATGCGCTCCTACCTCCACAGCGGACATCGAACCCCCGAAATTCTCGGACGCGATGTGTCGCGGATCGCCCGCCGGTACATGGAATTGTGGCACAAGCAGGATGTCGCGCTCGTGGGTTACTCGCGAGGGGCTGATCTGGCGCCGTTTGCGGCGAACAACCTCGCTCCCGACATTCGGCCACGTCTCACGGTGATCGCGATGCTGGCGCTCCTCGAGCGAGCAAGCTTCACGTACCACTTCTCGGACTTGTGGCGCACAACATCAGGCAAGGGCGACACACCAATTCTGCCACAGCTCGAGATGCTCAAGACGGTCCAGATGCTCTGCGTTTACGGCCGGGAGGAAAAGGAGTCTCTCTGCCGATCCGCCCCAGCTGGGCTTCTCACAGTTGTCGCACGCGACGGCAAACATCATTTTGACGGTAACTACGGCGCGCTCGGCGACATGGTTTATCAAGCCGTCGTACGCGCATCTGAAGGCCGCCCGCTCGGCGATCTGAGCACGGTACAGTAACGCTACGCCGCCAACCGCCTCAGTACGTCAGTTCACAATCGACGATTCTTGCGACTGATGTGTACGGATGCTCCGTCGCTTCGCCGAGCCCCATAATGTGCAGCACTTCCCATCCGTGAGCCTTGAAGTAGTCGGAAATCATGGAGCGGTGACATCGCCACCATACCGCCTCGGAACACATTGCGGCAACTCTATCGACGCGCGCGAGTGCCGCGAGTGATTCGGCTGCTGCCGCGAACTCCGCCGTATCCATGTAATCGGCGTAACCGCGAAATGATTCATTTCGCCACGCAGTATGAGGCGAATCCGGCAGGACTTTCCGCCGACCTCCGAGCGAAGGCAAGGCGGTGTAAACGATTCCAGCTTTACCCAGCGATAGTTCAAGTGGCCCGGGGTTGAACTGCGGGAATTTGCGCGACCCGGCGAAACGCCTCACATCCGCGACGCGCATGATGCCATGCGCGGTCAACATGTCTACGAATTCGCCGATCGGGTGGGTTGAATGTCCAACCGTCCATAATGTTCCTGGCGGTTGCAGTGCTACAGGTCCGCGCACGACTTCAGAATTGTCCCGCAATTCAGGCAGACCAGTTTGCACTTGCGCCACTCAAGCTTCTCACTTCCACATACATCGCAACTGTCCACGGGAGGAACCGCTTCCGGGACCTGTGCCGGTGTGATCCCGGGCTGGCGATCGGCGCTGCGCGGGTCCACGTCAGTCCTCAAAATCCAGTGCGAGATCAAGCGCCGACGCGGAATGTGTGAGCGCACCAACCGAAATCCAGTTGACACCCGTTTCCGCTATTCCGCGGACAGTCTGTAGATTGACCCCACCCGACGCCTCGATTACAGCGCGTCCGGCAACGATTTTCACTGCGTCGCGCATATCCTGCAATCCCATGTTGTCGAGCATGATAATGTCAGCGCCCGCATGGGCCGCTTCATCGACCTGTTCCACATCGTCGCACTCAACCTCAACACGTGTGCCGGCACCTGCGATTGCGCGAGCCCGCTGGACGGCGAGACCAATATCGTGATCCACGGCGGCGAGGTGATTATCCTTGATCAGGACTGCTTGCTCCAGGTCGCTGCGATGACTCATCCCGCCGCCGCAACGCACGGCGTATCGTTCCAGCTTGCGCCATCCAGGCGTCGTCTTTCTGGTATCGAGAATTCGCGCGCTTGTGCCGCGTACCTCGTGCACGTACTGCGCGGTAAGCGTAGCTATGCCGGACAGTCTTTGCATGAAATTCAACGCAACACGTTCTGCGCTGAGCATCCCGCGCGCGTTACCGGTGAGGAACAGAATCGTATCACCGCGATCGACTGTGCGTGCATCGTGCGAATCCTCTCGAATCGTTATCGATGGATCCCGTTGCTTGAACGCTTCGATTGCCAGGAGTGTTCCGCAGAGGACTCCGGAGCGCCTTGCTACCAGCGATGCACGGGCACCACGTGCTGGATCCACAGTTGCGTTCGTCGTAATGTCGGCGTCTGCAGCGTCTTCCTCGAGAGCAGCGTTGACAATTCGCGCACGATGCGATGCATCAAGCGGAAACCGAAGCCGTTCCTCTGGAGAAAAGGCAAACTCGGCGAGTCGGGCGAGCGATGGGTCAGTCAGTTTTGTGGATTCAGTCACTCGCCGGGATCCTCGGCCGTAGCCGGGTCAAGAGATAGAGGAGTTGGCTTGCCGCCAATCGACACCATACGCTCGATCGCCTGCCGAGCCCGCTCGGCGATGGCCGGCGGTACAGTGATCCTGTGCTGCATGAGCTCGAGCGACTCCAGTACCTTCGGAAGAGTCGTGACCTTCATGAACGCGCAGACTGCGCGATCGTTCGCCGCAAAGAAGCGCTTCGTGGGGTTCTCGCGGCGTAACCGATGCAGTATCCCGACTTCGGTTGCGACGATGAATTCATCCGCATCCGAGATCGCCGGCCTGCGAATCATGCCCTCGGTCGAGAGAATCTGTGCGCCTTCCGCGCTCACCGCACCCGATGATACCGCCTCGACCACGCTCGTAGCACAACCGCATTCAGGATGGATCAGGAATTCGGCGTCTGGATGGGCAGCTCGCTGTGCGTTGATATTGTCCGGATCGATACCCGCGTGGACGTGGCATTCACCCATCCATACGTGAATGTTGTCACGCCCTGTCACGCGCCGCACGTGTGCTCCGAGGAACATGTCGGGAAGAAACAGTACCTCCTTGTCGGCCGGGATCGAATTGACGATGTCCACAGCATTTCCCGAAGTGCAGCAGTAGTCGCTCTCAGCCTTCACTTCGGCGGACGTGTTTACGTAGCTGACGACGATCGCTCCGGGATGCTCACTCTTCCATTCCCGAAGCTGGTCGGCATCAATCGTCGCGGCGAGTGAGCAACCGGCGGCCATGTCGGGAAGAAGTACGGTTTTTGTCGGCGAGAGAATTGCCGCCGTTTCTGCCATGAAGTGAACGCCGCAGAACACGATCACCTGCGCGTCGGTCTTCGCGGCTTCACGACTCAGGCCGAGTGAGTCGCCAACATAGTCCGCAGCATCCTGCACCTCCGGACGCTGGTAATTGTGCGCGAGGATTACCGCGTCGCGCTTGCGTGCGAGCTGCTTGATGCGCGTCGCAAGATCTTCGCTGGAGACGTTGCCGTGTACGAATTCAGTCATGCCAGATAGCCTTCCATAGCGTGTTTACCATTCAATGTGCCTGTCGCGCCACTTCCGCTTGGGTCTTGGAAAATCGCGCCTGAAGTGGCCACCGCGCGATTCCTGTCGTAATAGCGCCGCTTCGGCAATCAGCCGTGCGGTCTCAACCATGTTCGCCTCTTCTGTCGCGCCGGTCGGCAGGCGCACAGCGATCCCGTCCAGCAATTTCATGCAGTCACGTAATCCATCCGCCGTCCTGTCGATACCGGCGTTGTCCCACATCACTCGTCGCACATCATCGGCCGCGACCTGGGCCGCTCCGCGATCCAGAATTGGTGGCGCGCTCCACCTGACCACAGGCGGGTCTGCCACCAGCGGCTCCGCGGTCACCATGTCCCGCGCCACGCGCTCGGCGAAAACAAGCCCTTCGAGCAGCGAATTGGACGCAAGACGGTTCGCCCCGTGAACCCCCGTGCGCGCGACCTCGCCGCACGCATACAATCGCGGCACGCTGGCACGCCCAGCCAGGTCGGTGACCACGCCGCCCATCATGTAGTGAGCCGCCGGCGTTACGGGGATGAGGTCCGTGTTGGGGTTTATACCCCGCGCAATGCAAAGGGCGAAAATGCCCGGGAAATGCTCTTCGAACGGCTGTTCGAATCGAGTCGCATCGAGAAAGACCCCGTGCCCCGAACGCTGCTCCCGGAAAATGGCGCGGGCCACGACATCCCGGGGCGCCAGCTCCGCCAGTTTGTGCTGGTGGAGCATGAACCGCTCGCCACGATCGTTGACGAGGATCGCTCCCTCCCCCCGCACCGCCTCTGAAACCAGAGCGAGCGGAGTTTCGGCCGTGTCCAGAGCCGTAGGATGGAACTGGACGAATTCCATGTCGGCGAGTTTTGCTCCAGCGCGATGCGCGATTGCATACCCGTCGCCAGTCGCGACCGCTGGATTCGTTGTGTATCTGTAGACCTGGCCACAGCCCCCGGTTGCGAGGACCGTTGCGTCGGCAATGAACTCGGTCGCCTTTCCCGCGACAGTTGCGCGCACACCAACACAGACACCGTCATCCAGAATCAGGTCGAGAACGCGCGTCTTTTCGGAGACGCGAATACTTGCGGTCGCACGAACTCTCTCTATGAGACTTCGAGCGACTTCTGCGCCGGTCTGGTCCCCGTGTGAATGAACAATGCGCCGCCGTGAATGTGCTGCCTCGCGGCCAAGCTGAAGTTTGCCGGCAACATCACGATCGAACTGTGCACCAGCGTCAATGAGTTCGCGCACGCGCTCAGGACCTTCCTCAACCAGAACTTCAACCGCCGCAGCGTCACAAAGCGCCGCGCCCGCAGCGAGCGTGTCCTGCCGATGTAGGTCCGGAGAGTCTCCTGCGCCAAGCGCGGCGGCGATCCCACCCTGAGCGTACGCCGTGGCGCTGTCGAACAGCGACCGCTTGGTCAGAACGACGACGTCGCCCGAATTGGCGGCGCGCCATGCGGTGTGCAGTCCTGCAACGCCGCTCCCAATGACGAGGAAGCGGGTGCGAATGCGCTCGGGCATGTGCGAAAGATAGCCGCCAGCCCCCTCGCGCGCCCCACGCAGCCCGAAACCAGTCCTCGCCGCACGTCTCCGATGACGGGCGAGTGCGCGCGCTTTGCTCGGCGGCACCGAGTTCACTCTATCGTGGCGGCCCAACCCCACGGAGAGAGCCATGCAGCCGAGCCGCGCAGCAGTCCGCTTCGCAATTTCATCCGCGCTTGCCGTCGCTTCTATCGCACAGTCAGGATGCCGCGACGCACCAACCGCACCACTTGGAACCCAACCGATCCAGACCGCCGCGGTGATTAATGCACCGGGCGACTCCAGTGCACCAGAAATCGTATTCCTCGCGCCACTGGGGCCGAAACTCCATCCCCGCGGTGAGCTCGATACGACGCTGGCGCCATCGGTCGTGATCTGCCGCCTCGACGGCGGTAGCTGCGGAGCCGACACGCTGGCACACTTCACTTCCGATTCCAGCGCGGATTCAACACGACGAGTGCTGATGAATGATCGTGCGTTCCATTTCCGTTGGCAGACGAGAGGCCTCCCGGCCGATACGATAACGGCGTATCGCGTGATCGTTGCGCTTGGGGATACCACAGTCGGCTTCACAGACGTGAAGATCGTCGCAGCTGACTACACGCCGCTCGCGGAAGACACACTCCAGTTCGCGTTCATCGCACAAGAAAACTGGCTGAATGTTCGGTTCCAGATCTTCGTCCCTCCCGTGACGCTCACAGTCATCGTCGAGCCCGGCGTAAAGGGAGACATGTCCAGTCAGACATACACTTTCCGTCGAGGCGCACGCGTGTCGTACAGTTTTGTCGCGGATTCCGGCTACAACAACGCTTTGGTCACACTCGACCAGAATCCGATCCCCAAACGAGGGCGACTGACGATGGACGACTCGCACGTGCTGATCGTATCGGCTGACCGGTTGACCGACGTCGCACCTGGCGATGAATGGATACTCCGCGATGTACGCTCCATGCTGAAATCGCGCGACAAGGTGGCATCGGCGCAACAGCTTCTGGACAGACTCGACGCAATGCCTGACACAGTGAACATTGTGGAACGACTTCGTCGAGTGGAGATGACTGTTCTGAGGCGCGATGACGATGCGGCAGCGATGGACGCACTGGATGTCGCGCTGGATGGTCACAGTTTCGACGCTGGCTACGGAGACGGTATCCGCAACGACTTCCCGGGAAACGGAGGCGGCGGTGGAGGGATAGCCACGTCGCTATTCGTTCCATTGGGGGCGAACACGATCCTCCGGCCAACCGCCAGCATCATGACACAGGGCACGGCAGGTGGCGAGCCGGTGACGATCGCCTACGTAAATGGAATCCTGACGACACCGTTGGGCGCGCTCTTCGCCGCACACCACGTAGCGATACTTGCCCGCAGCGCTCAGTGGTATGCCAACGCTCCGTTTGACGTGAAGCTCATATACAATCGCAGTGCGATCGCCGATCAGACAAGCGCGGAAGACAAATGCGTGCTCGACCTCGGGATCAAGGGCGAATGGCTGGGCCTGAATTCGCTGCCGCATGAGCTTTCCAAGTGCCTGAACATGACCGAACCGAAGACACTTGCGATGCTCGCGGACTACGCTGAAGCCGGCACCGAGTTGTTGAGCGTGATGAACCGATCGGCGGTCACGCGACCGCGCGATGTGGACACGGTCGCCGCATTCGCTACCCGCATGCGCGATGAAGGTCGACATCTGATATTCGTGATGCATTCACAGGGAAAC
>JBDTAW010000128.1:0-10573 GCA_039924445.1 Gemmatimonadaceae bacterium | reverse complement strand
CGGCTCGGCGCCGCAACAACAACACCAACCGAACCGATGGAGATAGCTCAACATGTTCAACGCTTGGATCGACGGTCGGTTGAATGCGACCGTCGCCATTGCCGGAATTATCGCTGCAATTGCCTGTTCCTCTGGCAAGGCTGATACGCCGCCAGCAACCCAGCAGGCATCTACACAAGGCCTTGCCGCGCATGCGTCGGCGACCCTGGCCCCAGGAACGCCCGGGACTCCTGTTCGTGTCTTCAAGGATGCCGAGTGCGGCTGTTGCAAGGCATGGATTCAGCACATGAAGGACAACGGATTCCAGGTCACAGCGATTGACGAGCCGGCACGAGTGCTCGACTCCATCAAAACGGCCCACGGCATCACGCAGGCAACCGCCTCGTGTCATACTGCAGAAGTGGGCAGGTACGTGATCGAAGGACACGTGCCGGCGGATCTGGTCGAGAAACTCCTCCAGGAACATCCTGCTGATGTCGTCGGACTCACTGTACCGGGCATGGTGACGGGCTCTCCCGGTATGGAAGGCGGGACTCCAGAGCACTACACCGTACTCGCCATGATGCGCGACGGCTCCACGCGGCCGTACGCAGAGCGGTAGCGCAGCCAGCGGTCATCCTCGCGGAAGCGGGAATGACGGCAGGAATGACAGAGTTGGGCGAATCTGCGTATATATGGTCGACACGACATTTTCAGATACGTCCCGTTCAGGAGCTTGTTGGATGACTGTTCGATCTTTCGCCGCGTATGCGCTGCTTGCGAGCGCTGTAGCGGCTTCGCCCATGCTAGCGCAACAGCCCACGACGGTCCCACTCGGAACACCGTCAAACGCACCACGTGCAGTGCGGCGCGACATACCACTTACCAACATGATCCGCCGAGCATGGGCCGCTGGCACTCGTGATTCAACAGGCAGTCCGGGTCACAACTACTGGCAACTGTGGAACGACTACACCATCAACGCGCGCTTCGATGCGCCGACGGCTACGGTGTCTGGTAGCGAGCGAATTGTTGTTCACAACAACAGCGATTCAGTGATGCACACTATCGTGCTGCGTCTCGATCAGAATATCTATCGCGCCAACGTGCCGCGTGCCGAAACGGTGCCGGAAATTACAGATGGTATGGTTGTGACGAAACTCAGCGTGGACGGAGCCGACGTCGATCTCAGTGATCGCAGCAACGCCGCCGGCCGCTCTCCACGCGGCCAGACTCGTCCTCCGCTGACCAAGCCGGAAGCATCCGGAATGACGCAGACAGTTGCAACGATACGGCTTCCATCGCCAATTCCAGCGAAAGGGACAACGACGATCGAAGCCGAATGGCACTTTCGCGTTCCACAGTCGTTGGGTGTTCGCGGCCTGCGCATGGGAGCGTGGGGCGATTCGTTGTATCAGGTTGGTCAGTGGTATCCACGCGTCGCGGTATTCGATGATCTGCGCGGCTGGGATACCGACCCGTATCTCGGACCGTCGGAGTTCTACAACAATTACGGCCACTTCGACGTGAAGCTCGACCTGCCTGCAGGCTGGCTCGTTGGGTCAACTGGTGTGCTGCAGAATCCGGAGCGGGTGTTGACCGCAAGTGCGCGCGAGAAGTTGTCACACGCTCTGGACTCGGATTCCACGATCAACATTGTCAGTGCAGACGAACGCGGCGCGGGTAAGTCAACCGCTGCAGGCGATCGGTTGGTATGGCACTTTGTCGCCGATTCAGTGGGCGACGTAGCATGGGCAACGTCGGATCGCTTTGTCTGGGATGCAACGCGCGCGACGATTCCCGGGAAGGGTGTGATTCCGATCAACATCTTCTACGAGCCGGGCAATGCGAAGAAGTACGAAACGGCCGGACCAACCGCACGACACGCTCTCGAGTTCTATTCCAAACTGTGGATGCCATACACCTATCCGCTGCTCAGCATGGTGGACGGCCCGGAAGGCGGAATGGAATATCCGATGTTCATCATGTCGAGCGCTGGAGCATCGGATCACGAAACAGGTCACCAGTGGTGGCCAATGATGGTCGGTACAAATGAGACGTGGTACGGGTTCATGGATGAAGGATTCAATCAATACATGAATCGGCTTTCGCGTTTCGACCGGCTTGGACAGACGCCGAATCTCGACAGTCTCGGCCAGTCATACGGACGCACGAGCGGAGACGAGCGTGAAGCTCCGTTGATGTGGGACGCCAACTATGGTGGTCCGAACTATTCATTCCAGGCTTACGGCAAAGCGCCACTCATGCTTTCAATGCTCGGCGGCATCGTCGGAGACACAGCAGTGTGGCATGCGATGAGCGGCTACGCGAAGGCATGGCGCTTCAAGCATCCTTCGCCGTGGGACTACGCGTTGTACATGGACAATGCACTGCATCAGGACTTGAGCTGGTTCTGGTACTACTGGTTGTTCACCACGGAATCGGTTGACGGATCGATTGCAAGCATGACTACGAGTGGCAATCGCACGACGGTTGCGGTGCATGAAGCCGGCGGCATGCCTTCACCGGTAATCCTGCGAGTCAAGTTTGCCGCAACCGGCCCCGCAATCAGACCAATGAAGAATGCACGGATGGTCGATGCGAATACCGCGATTGTTACGTGGCCTGTGGATGTCTGGTTCAACGGGAGCAGGACATTCAATGCAGTGCTGGACTTCGGCGGTCGCAAGATCGAATCCGTAACATTCGATCCCGGCGCACGATTCCCCGACAGCAATCCGGGCGACAATTCATGGCCGCGTGTTCCGTAACGGAAACAGAGCGGGGCAGGCATGTGCTCATGCCCGCCCCGCTCTGTCTATTTCAACTCACGGATTGCTGAGTCTGTACAGCAGCACTGCAACACGTTTCGTTACAACGGGCAGCATGCGAAGGTCTGCCGTCTCATTCACCGTGTGGTCATCGTGCCCGGAAAGCCCGAGTCCGTCGATCGCCATCGGGACGAGTTTCGCCACAAACGATACGTCGGCTGCACCTGCGCGCGCCGGATCGACAGCAGTGACAGGTCCGAAGCCGAGATCGCGGCTCACCTTATCGTAGATCGACAGCAACTTCCGGTTGCCATCTGTCGGTGCCATTGGCGGGTATCCGTCCTCAAAAGTGATCTCGGCGGTTGTGTGAGGAAGATGATTCGCGACGATCTCGCGCATCGTCTTGCGAGCATTGGCGAGTTGTTCCGGCGACAATGTGCGAAGGTCGCCACTGACGAACATTTCCTTGGCAACGACATTTGCCTTGCCAGCTGCGTTCCCTTCGGTCCCCGTCGTGTCGGGCTTGACGTCGGTGCCGCCGAGTGCGAGCCCGGGACTGAATGTCAGATATTGTTCGCCGGAGAGTTTCTGATAGAACTGATCGAGTATGCGCGCAGCCTCGTAAACGGCACCGGCTCCGACTTCGGTTGTGAATATCTGTGACGAGTGTGCCGGAACACCGGTTGTGCGGAGCGTCCAGCCGTCGTCGCCACGCCGCGCGATTACGGCGGTGCGTGGATCGCCGGCCGCGTCTTCGAAGCCGAGTGCGGCTGTTGCACCACTGGCGGCATCGATGAGCGTCTTGCGCGCGAGGCTGAGTGGCGTGCCGGATTCTTCTTCATCGCCGTGGTACACAACTGTCACGTTCATTCGGTCGAGGAGACCGGCCTGCTTGAGTGCGCGCAGAGCGTACAGCGCTATGACGTCGCCGCCCTTCATGTCGATCACGCCGGGGCCGGTCGCTGTCGAATCATTGAGCATTCTGAATTGCTGGAACGGGCTGCCTGGTTCGAAAACGGTATCGAGGTGGCCGATCAACAGCAATTTTGGCCCGGGTCCAGGGTGCTCTGCGACAAGATGGCCCGCTCTGTGGAAGGGGCTTCCATCAACCCAGCGGGTCGTGAATCCCAGGGAGTCGTACTGGGCCCGAAAAACATTTCCAACCTGTCGCACGCCTGCCAGGTTCAGAGTTCCGCTGTTTATGTTGACCACCTGAATCAGCAACGCAAGCGCCTTCGTGTTGTTTGTGTCAACTGCGCGCACGAGTGCTTTTTCGTGAGCGTTTAGCGAGGACACTGGCGCAGCCTTCTGCGCCCCAGCCGAAGCCGGGCCGAGGGCGAGTGCGCCAAGCACAGGGAGCACCGCGAGGCCGCGTCGAGAGTAAAAAGTGCGCATCGGTTTAATGTAGCCAGGGTGAGTGCTCCCGCGACTGGCGCGGATCACTACATTTCGCGCATAATGCTGCTTGCACTTTTTGGTGCGTTCCAGATTCTCGCTGCTCAGCCGGGTCCGGTTTACAATGGCCGTGCCGGCGAGATCCTGGCACACGCTCCGCGGATCGATACAACCGTAGTTGTCGATGGGAATCTGGACGAGCCCGTGTGGCGCCGCGCCGCAGTTCTGACGGGTTTTTCCGAGTACGCTCCTGCCGACAACCGTCCGTCGCCAGACTCTACGGAAGTCCTGGTCTGGTACTCAGCCAATTCGATCTATTTCGGGATACGCGCGTTCGAGCCTCACGGGCCAGTACGCGCCACCCTCGCTGATCGCGATAACCTTAGTTCCGACGACAATATCGAGATCCACCTCGATACCTACAATGAACGAAACAAAGCTCTTGTCTTTGTCGTAAACCCGCTCGGCGTACAAGCGGACGGCACCAGGAATGAAACTGGAGGTTACATCCCCGGCGCGAACGTCTCGCCGGGCCAGATCGACTTCAGCGCTGATTTTCTGTGGGAATCGAAAGGCCACGTAACTCCCTGGGGTTACGAGGTGGAGATCCGTATTCCTTTCAGTAGTCTTCGCTATCCCACCGCGTCGATCCAGAACTGGGGAATCCAGATTCAGCGCAACGTGCAGCACAGTGGCTATAAGGAAACGTGGACAGCGGCACGCAGCGGTGCAGCAAGTTTCATAAATCAGGAGGGAATGCTGCTCGGTATGCACGACGTGCATCACGGTCAGGTGGTGAGCATCAATCCGGAGCTTACGAACACTGTAATTGGAAATCCCTGCTGCGATTCCACACTCACGGGCTGGAAGTACAATTCCAAACCACAACTTGGCGGCAATGTCCGGTGGGCGCTGGGCAGCAACTTTGTCCTGAACGGTACGGTCAAACCCGATTTCTCGCAGGTAGAGGCAGACGCAACGCAGATTGCCGCAGACCAGCGGTTCGCGCTCTTCTATGCGGAAAAGCGCCCGTTCTTTGTCGAAGGAAGCGATCAGTTCAACGTCCCCAACACGCTCGTTTACACGCGAACGATTGTGCAGCCAACGGCAGCCATAAAACTTACGGGAAAACTTGGACGAACCAATATCGCCGTGCTCTCTGCGCTTGACGCATCAACGACAACGACCAATGGCGATCACCCGCTTGTCGATATCCTTCGTCTGAGCAGTGGGTTCGGTGCACAGAGTGTCGCCGGTTTCCTGTACAGCGATCGGGTTGGCGGTGGGCGATCAAATCGCGTCGTTGATGGCGACATTCACTACGTGTTCGGCAAGCTGTACTATGCGCAGTTTCAGAGTGCTTTCAGCAATACCAGCCAGAATGGAGTTTCAACCACGGCGCCGATGTGGGAAGCCGTCGTGGATCGGACCGGGCGTGCATTTGGTTTCCATTACAACGTGGTAGGCGTCAGTCAGAATTTTGCCGCGGACAATGGGTTTGTTCAACGCACCAATATCGTGCAGCCGAGCATATCGAACAGATTCACCCTGTACGGGTCGCCGGGGGCGGTCATAGAGAAGTTCAATGTGTTCATCACCAACAGCGGCGTTTGGAATTACGACGATTTCTTCTCGCACAAAAGTCTGCTTGAGGATAAGGCATCGACCAACGCATCCTTGACATTTCGCGGCGGCTGGTCGCTCGGTATTTCACCGGCACTGGGTAGCGACGCATTCAATCCCTCGGCATACACGGGATACTTTGTGTCATCGGCTGGCGGAAATCCAACACCGTTCGTACCCTCGCCACGAATCACCACTTTCCTGACAGGGTTGACCGCTTCGACCCCGCGCTTTGCGAAGTATGATGCATCTGTCGGCCTTACAACGGGACACGATGTGGATTTCGCGGAAACGTCGCGAGTGCGAAGGCTGGATTACAATGCAAGCCTCAATCTGCGTCCCACGCAACAATTACGCATCGGTGCAACGTACGCGAGCAGTTCATTCACGCGGCGCAGTGATGGCGTCCGATCCACTTCCACTCGGATTCCGCGTGTGAAAGCCGAGTATCAGGTAACGCGTTCGATATTTGTTCGAATCGTGACGCAGTATACTGCGACGGAACGGTCAACGCTGCTGGATCCGCGCACCGGTCTGCCATTGCTCGTCCAGGGCGATACGGCGTACGATCCGACAAGTGCGATAATCGCGAATGGACTGCGAACGGACTGGCTCTTTTCCTACAGGCCGTCGCCCGGAACTGTATTCTTCGCGGGCTACGGAAACTCGATGACCGAACCGGATGCATTGGCGTTTCGGGGGTTGCGGCGAACCAACGACGGCTTCTTCGTCAAGGTCAGCTACCTGTTCCGGGCGCTGGGCGGAAGTTGACTTTCGCCAGCGCGGTCCTGGAATCGCCGCCACCAATGAGAGGGGTCTCTCGAACGCACTGCAGCGGATTGACGTATTTTCTTTTGGACCCTAGCTCAATCTGGAGTAGTCAGTGTCGAACAATCGCAAGACATCCGAGCCTCTGAATTCCGACCTCCCCAGCGACGGTGCAGAGTCGCCCGAGCATTTGCATGCACTTTCGCGACGCGGCTTTTTCGTTCGAGCTACGCAGGTTGGTGCCGCGCTTACCGTGGCCTCGCCTGGCATCGGCCGATTTTTGCAGACCGCTGGCGCACAGGGTTCGCTACCGCACAATCCAAAGGAGCTCGGCGGCTCGACGGTCGAGAATCCGCAGAGTTACGCCGATCTCTTTTCCGGCATGCGCTGGCGCATGCTCGGGCCATTTCGCGGAGGCCGCACCGATGCGGTGAGTGGCGTGCCGGGCCGACCAAACGAGTTCTACTTTGGATCGGTGAACGGCGGCGTCTGGAAATCCATCGACGCAGGTCGCGTCTGGTTGCCCGTGTTCGACTCTCAGCCGGTTGCATCCATTGGGGCGCTTGCCGTTGCGCCATCGGCGCCCGACGTCGTGTACGTCGGTAGCGGCGAGTCTACACTGCGCGATTCGACCGGCTACGGCAACGGCATGTACAAGTCAGTCGACGCGGGCAAGACGTGGACGCATATCGGCCTCGACAACACTCAGCACATCGGCAAGATCGCCGTACACCCGCACAATCCGGACATTGTCTACGTTGCCGCGATCGGGCACTTCTACGCTGGAAACCCCGATCGCGGGATCTTCCGGTCAAAGGATGGCGGAAAGAGCTGGGAGAAGGTGCTCTACAAGAACGAGGACGTCGGTGCGATCGAGGTTGTCATCGATCCGACAAACCCCGAGGTCGTTTACGCCGGACTGTGGAATACCCGGCGCCCACCCTGGTTCGTGTATGCGCCGAGTAATGGACCAGGCGGCGGCATGTTCAAGTCCACAGACGGTGGCAATAGCTGGAAGCAGATGACCGCTGGACTGCCAAACGAAGGGATGGGTAGGTCGGGAATTGGCGTGTGTGCGTCCAACCCGCAGCGCCTTTACGCGGTGATCGACAACCTGACACCAGATCCATCCGCACCAAAGCCGACTGGCCCGGTCAGTCCATTCGCATCGCCAGCTGGACTCGGCGGCTTCTTCCGATCCGATGACGCTGGCGCAACGTGGACGCGTTTGTCGTCCGATCAGGCCCTTTGGGGACGTGGCTGGTACTTCGAACACATCGTCGTCGATCCGAAGGACGCTGATATTGTCTATGTCGCGAATGTGTCTGTATCGCGATCGATGGACGGCGGAAAAAGCTGGCTCCCCCTGCGTGGATCACCGGGCGGTGATGATTACCATCAGCCGTGGGTCTCACCGGACGACACGAATACGATGATCGTGGCGAGCGATCAGGGCACCGTCATCACGCGCAACGCGAAGGCCGCCGATCCGCGCGATGTTACGTGGAGTTCCTGGTACAATCAGCCGATCGCGCAGATATATCATGTGTCCGTCGATTACCGATTCCCGTACTGGGCGACCGGTGCGCAGCAGGACAGCGGCGCCGTTGCAGTGCGCTCACGCGGCAAGTTCGCAGAGATTTCGAATCGCGATTGGGAACCGGTCGCCGCTGGTGGCGAGAGCGGTTATACGGCGGGCGATGTACTTCACCCCGGCATCATCTTCGGCGGTACCGGCGAACGGTTCAACATGGAACAGAATCGGACGATTGCGGGCACAACCGTTCCGAAACCACCTGATGCTGGTCGCAAGGACTGGACTCAGCCGCTGGTATTTTCGCGCGCTGATCCGCGTGCGCTGTATTACGGAAATCAGTATCTGTTCAAGACGACCGACAGCGCGGTGACATGGGCCCAGATCAGCCCCGATCTTACGCGCAAGGATCCCGGCGTTCCGCGCACACTCGATGCAGCCGCAGCGGCTGACATTGGCAATGACAAGCGCGGTGTGATCTACACGATCGCGCCGTCACCACTGCTGGTGCCGATGCTGTGGGTCGGGACTGATGATGGCCTGATTCAGCTCTCGATGAACGACGGCAAGACGTGGACTGACGTGACGCCGAAGGAGATGGCATCGTGGAGCAAAGTCACCATGATGGAGGCATCGCACTTCGATTTCAACACAGCTTACGCAAGCGTCGATCGGCATCAGCTTCAGGATTTCGCTCCGTACATCTATCGCACACGCGATGCTGGCAAGACGTGGCAGAAGATTACAGTCGGGCTGCCGTCGGATGGCTATGTGCACACCATCAAGGAAGATCCCAAGCGGCGTGGACTGCTCTTTGCTGGTACCGAGCGCGCTGTGCACATCTCATTTGATGATGGTGAACACTGGCAGCCGTTCCAGCTCAATTTGCCAGTCACGTCGATGCGCGATTTCGAAGTGTACGAGAACGATCTCGTACTCGCCACGCACGGTCGCGGATTCTGGGTGATTGACGATATCAGTACGCTGCGTCAGATCAACGACACTATCACGAACGCAGATGCATATCTGTTCAAGCCGGGTGACTCGATCAATATGATCGAGGACGGCGACAACGGTACTCCATTGCAGAAGGACGAGCCACAGACACCGAACTCGCCGAATGGTCCTGCGATCGATTATTACCTCAAGTCTGCCGCGACGGGTCCGGTGACAATCGATATCATCGACTCCACGGGTGCCGTGTTGCATACATTCAGCAGCGAACCAGAACGTACTGGAGCAGCTGGCGGACGGCGCGGCAATGCTGGTGGAATTCCGAACACGACTGCGCTATGGCGCGAGCCGCCCGCGCCATTCGCCACGGAAGCAGGCATGCATCGTGTTTACTGGGATCCGATAAAGGTCGAGACGGGAGCGGGTGCTGGCGGCGGAGAATTCCGGCGACGCGGCTCACCGGTTTCTGGGAATTTCACGGCGAAGCTCACCGTGAACGGGAAGAGCTACACGCAGAACTTCCTGGTCAAGCCCGATCCGCGTAGCCCGATTGCCCCGACTCAGCCATACTACGAGGGGTAGCACATCGTAGCATTACGATCTTCGATCGCGACAACGCCAACACAGGAACGCCTTCATGAATAAGAATCGCATGGAGGCGTTCAGCGATGGTGTTGTCGCGATTCTCATAACCATCATGATCCTGGAGTTGCGGCCACCGGCCGGTTCAGATTGGGCGGCGCTGCAACCGATCATACCTTCAGTACTCGCGTACGTACTGAGCTTTATATACATCGGGATCTACTGGAACAATCACCATCACATGTTGCACGCTACGGATCGCATCAATGGCACGATCCTCTGGGCGAATCTGCACCTGCTGTTCTGGCTCTCACTGATTCCGTTCACGACCGCATGGATGGGCCGCAATTATCTTGCATCAGTGCCTACGGCGCTGTACGGTTGCGTTCTCATCATGTGCGCGATCGCGTATTTTATTCTGCAGAACCGAATCATCAAGGAAGAGGGGCCTGACTCGCGGCTAGCTGCCGCAATTGGCGGCGACCGGAAGGGATTCACATCTCTGGTACTATACGCGTCCGCGATTCCGCTTGCGTTTGTTCGGCCGTGGCTGGCTGACCTGCTGTACGCAACCGTCGCTGTGCTCTGGTTCGTCCCCGATAGCAGGATCGAGAACCGGTTGCGCGACTAGGTAAAATCGCGAGCGTTACTTCCTGGCGTTACTTCCTGCGTCTGCGCAGAGATACACCGGCGAGGCCCAGCAGGCCTGTTCCAAGCATTACGAGCGTTCCCGGTTCTGGCACCGTTGTCGGTGGAGTCACCGGTGGAAGGGGTATCGTGTCCACTGGCGGTATCACGGAAACGGTATCAACAGGTGGCGTTACCGGAACCGTATCCACCGGCGGAGTCACCGGAACGGTATCAACAGGTGGCGTTACCGGAACCGTATCCACTGGCGGAGTCACCGGAACAGTGTCAACCGGCGGCTTGGTTGGTACAGTATCCGGCGGCGTTGTCGTGTCCACAG
>JBDTAW010000127.1:0-2870 GCA_039924445.1 Gemmatimonadaceae bacterium | reverse complement strand
AGCACGCTGGGCGCAAACGGCCGGAACCCTTCGCGGAACTTCACTTTGAGGTTGATGCGCGCCTGCATTCCCGGGTCGCGCGCGTCGGCGAGAATACTCCGTGCGCCCAACGCTCTCGGCCCAAACTCCATGGCACCGTCAAACCAGCCGATCACGCTTCCACTCGCCAGTAGTTCGGCGGCGCGCGCAATGGCGCCGTTGCGATCGAACGTCTGCAGCACCGCGCCGCGTCCGATCAGGTCGCGCTCGATGGCGGCGGCATCGTACGACGGACCAAGCAGCGCACCATGCATGGCGTCGTGCGTACCGTCCGTGTGACGCGGTTGGTCAAGGTATTGGTGCCACGCCATGAGCGCGGTGCCGAGCGCGCCACCGGCATCGCCAGCCGCGGGTTGAATCCAGATGCGATCGAAGATGCGAGCGCGACGCAGCTTGCCGTTCGCCACGGCGTTGAGCGCAACACCACCAGCCATTGAGAGATTCGTTGCACCCGTACCGGTTCGTGCGGTCCGCGCCATCCGCAGCACTATCTCCTCGCACACGTCCTGCACCGACCGCGCAAGATCCATTTCTCGTTGCGTGAGTTTGGATTCCTGCGCGCGCGGAGGGCCGCCAAACAACGCCGAGAACGCGTCGTTGGTCATGGTCAGCCCACCGAGATAGTTGAAGTAGCGTTGATTGAGTGTGAACGATCCGTCGTCGCGCAGATTCACCAATTCGCGATAAATCGCGTCGACGTATTTTGGTTCACCGTACGGCGCGAGCCCCATGAGTTTGTACTCGCCGGAATTCACTTTGAAGCCGGCGTGATACGTGAATGCGGAATACAGCATGCCGAGCGAATCGGGCCAGTGCAGTTCCTCGAGCAGTTGGATGTCCGATCCCTTGCCCAGTCCGATGGATGCAGTGGCCCACTCGCCAACGCCGTCGACGGTGAGAATGGCCGCCTCTGCAAATGGTGACGGGTAGAATGCGCTGGCCGCGTGCGATTCATGGTGCTCAGTGAACAGCACTTGGCCTTCGTAGTTGTCGAGTCCGCGGCGGATGGTGCGTTCGATATCCAGTCGGTCGCGGGCCCAGAGTGGTGCGCCGTGGCGAAACGACGCGAGCCCAGCGGGCGCCATCCAGAGGAAGGTCTCGAATACGCGGTCAAGCTTCTGCAGCGGCTTGTCGTAAAACGAGACCGCTTCAAGCTCGTGTGCGGTAATACCTGCCGAACCAAGACAGAACTCGATTGCGCGGGACGGAAACGATTCGTCGCCTTTATGGCGTGTAAACCGTTCTTCCTGAGCAGCCGCCAGCACGACACCGTCGCGAAGAATGCACGCGGCACTGTCGTGATAGAACGCGGAAATGCCGAGGATGTAACGGGGCAATCGCGAGGGGTGGCGAGGGATGTAGTGGCCCGGGGAAGGCGGTGGAGCCCCCGGAGGCGAGACGGAGCCAGATGGATCGCTTCAGATAATAACTGAATCCGGGCCCGGGCGGATCGGGCAGCCCATGTCGAAGATTTCTGATCGGCCGCGGCGCCCGCCGTTCCGACTTGCTTTCTAACGTAGCGCTATCTCGCGAGACACTTCCGTCCTGTGAGCGTCGTCTGCTCCAACGGCAATTGTTACGCGGTATTTGCCTGGAGGCAGCTGAGACAGATCGAGTACCAATGAATGCGCCGCGATTCCGACGCCGGCGTGGCTGTCATTCCAGCGCACGGCAAGCGGTGAATCGCGCCGGGTGATGCGCAGTGCATTCCCCAGCCAGCGCAGTACCCCCCCGTCCGTACGCATCACAGTCACCAGCACCGAGGACGAGTCGCCAGTAGTCAGTGAGGACGAATCCACAGTGGTTACAGCTTGTGAGTCGGCACCAACGGCCGGTACGGCCGGTACGGCCGGCTGTCCGGATGAGTCATGTACAGCGCCATAAACTTCCCAGTACAAGCCGAGCCGGCGCGTTCCGCGCAGCTCGTTAGCTGTCAGCGCGTGCGCCAACGCCTCGTTCAGTGTCTCCACGTGCGCGCTCGTATCGACTGAAAAAAGAAGAAGTGTCGAAAGATCAGGCGCTCCCGTCACGTGCGGCGGCGGTTCGAGCCATTCGCGCGTACGAGCATCGCTACGTCGCGCCGGGTCGAACTCCTCCATCGCGACCATCACACCTTTCCATTCCGTTCTGGCGCGCCGCACGTGCCCAGGTCGACGACCCGTCGGCGCCGTGTCGCTGATTGCGCCGCCAGCGATACCCAACAGTGTCTCGGTGTTTGTCGTGTCGCGCGCCGGATCGGCGTAGATCGCTACGACTAGTGCGGAGTCGCCACGCTTCATCATCGCGAATTGTGCGTCAAGATCCGTAAGCGCGTCCATGTACGGTGGCGCGTAACGCTCTCTGGCCATGTGAGCATGAGCGTCCCAACGTGCGCTGTCGCCCTCCATGTCGGCGGCGAAGTGAAAGCTTGGGACCTTGTTGTGGCCGATTGGTGTCGGCGATGCACCGGATCCCGTGGGCCAGGTGCCGCTGTACCAAAGGGGCTCGCCATATCTGATGAGCAACTCTCGCATGTCCGGACCCCAGACGAGGCCGTACGCATTGGCCGCGTCTACCGAGAGCTCGGCCAACAGCACGCGTGAGAAGTGCTCGGTCCGTCGATCGTTGCCGCCAACAGCGAACGATGGCTGTGCCAGATCCCAGAATCGCTTCTCGACGGAATCTCGCTGGCCACACGGCAGCTTGTCGTAGCCGTCGCGCGCTTCGTCATCCAGCAGCACCGATATGTCGTTCCATCGACACCGCTCCGGGGCGGGCATCTCGGCGAGCGCGCTGTCGAATGTGGCTGTTGCGTCACCGTATCGTTCCGAAGCATGGAGTGCGTACCCCAG
>JBDTAW010000126.1:0-2733 GCA_039924445.1 Gemmatimonadaceae bacterium | reverse complement strand
TCGAGTACCGCCTCAGTCGCGACTGAGACCGTTGCTTCGTCGTTCTCGAGTCCGGCCGTATTGAAGAACATTTCCTCGCTACCGCGAACGGTCGAAGTCACGATCACCGCCGCGCCGGCGCGACTGGGATTGCTTCCCGGAAAACCTACCGACGTCTACGCGTACAACGGCACCGTTCCGGGACCGACGCTCGAAGCGCGCGAAGGCGATCACGTAATCATTCACTTTCAAAACAACCTGCCCGAGCCGAGCACAATTCACTGTCACGGGATTCACCTCCCCGCCGACATGGACGGCAGTCCGTTTGGTCTCGTCCCGGCTGGCGGTCACTTCGACTACTCGTTCACGATCAAGGCCGGCACCGCGGGAACGTACTGGTACCATCCGCACCCGGATCTTCGCAGCGAATACCAGGTTGCGAAAGGATTGTACGGCGCGCTGATAGTCCGCGCGGATGATGATCCAATTGCATCCATTCCCGAAAAGCTGCTGATCCTCTCCGACAATCGCTTCCTTCCAGACGGGTCGATCGATTTTCCCGACTCCAATTCGGTGCAGGCCGAAGTGGACGAAGAAAACGGACGCGAGGGTAATGTATTGTTCGTCAACGGCAAGGTCATGCCGACGCTGACCATCCGCAGTGGTGAAGTACAACGCTGGCGCGTGATCAATGCATCAGCGTCGCGAGTGTATCGCCTCGCAATTCCAGGGCAGACACTCCTGCATGTCGGAAGCGATGGTGGTTTGTTCGAGCATCCGGTCGAGGTGAACGACATTCTCGTCGCGAGTTCGGAGCGGGTCGAATTACTGGTGCGCGGAACCGGACCGCCCGGCAGTCAGGCGCAACTTCAAGCGCTTCCATACGATCGCTATATGCCGCAGACACGTCCCGCGGATTGGAACGTGCCGCGCGCACTGCTCTCGTTGAGCGTGAGCAATGCGACACCGATAGCGCCTGTTTCGATTCCGACGGTGCTCCGCCCAATTCCGGCGCTGGACACCAACACTGCGACAGCCACGCATGTGGTAGTCTTGAGCCAGGGACTCATCAACGGCAAGGTGATGGATATGCATCGCGTCGACGTGAATGGAAAGCTAGGCGCGACGGAAATTTGGCAACTGGAGAACATCGTCGGTATGGATCACCCGTTTCACCTCCACGGCTTTCAGTTTCAGGTACTCGATCGAAATGGAGTGCCCGAACGGTACAGGAGCTGGAAGGACGTTGTCAACATTCCCAAACACGAGAGTGTCCGATTCATAGTCAAATATTCTGATTTCCCCGGGAAGTGGATGTTCCACTGCCACATCCTCGCGCACGAGGACCACGGAATGATGGCGGTACTCGAAGTGAAATAACCCACCCCAAGGAGGATACATGACGCGAACCTTCCGCTCCGCACGCCATTGTCTCGGTTTGACTCTAACAACGAGTGCACTGTTCGGCTGCGTTCAGACGAACCCGGCAAGACCGGGCGCGAGTGGCCGGTCCGAATTCGCATCAACACAGAGTCTGCAGGCATCGGACGAACAGATTCTACTCGGCCGCGCACTCGTCCTGAATCATGACTGCGCCGGTTGCCACGGCGGCCCGATGCCGGATTCTCCCAACTGGCTCGCCGGAATGAAAACCCCGGATCAGGCATTCCTGATTGGGCCGTGTGCGCTCACGCCAGGCGCACAACCGTGCTACACCACGAGGCCGCGCAATCTGACGCCCGATAATGAAACGGGATTGGGACGATTCAGCGAGCGTCAGATCTTCAATGCGTTGCGCTACGGATTGCGACCGGAGGACACACCCGACGTGGAGATCACATCGGGCACGCCGGGCGTTGGAAATTTTCCGAAACGGCCACGTTACATTGCACCGCCGATGCCGTGGCCCGGCTGGCGGTACATGTCGGACAAGGAATTGTATGCGATCGCGGCGTATCTCAAACGCGCAGTGAAGCCTGTGGTGAACAAGGTGGCAGAGAGCGAGGGGCCTCCCGATTTCTGGGCGAGCGCGTACACGGTGGACCTGATCGGGCCATATCCCGCGCCGGCGTTTCCCGCAGCCTCGGAGCGGATTCCACGACCGTGACGCATGACGCACGAGCAGAGCGTATGCCGCGCGCGCATCATCGGTGCCATGACGGACTGTGTGCATCATTGATGAGTACGCCGTTTTGCTTGCCATCCGTGCTGACGTACAGTATCGCGGAAGGACAGTTGTAGTCCGAGCATGTGTTGGCGTAGGCTATTGCGGTTCCATCTGGTGACCACGCCGGTCGCGAGAACCCGCGACTGCTCACCAGGTTGCGCATCTGGGAGCCGTCGGGGTTGATCACGGCAATGCGGCCATCTCCAGCGCATGTGCTGTCGGCATTCTCGCCGCAGATGACGGCGGCGATGCTGCCGCCGTTCGGCGACCACGCAGGTTGCGCGGCATTACTACTGTCAAACAGTGTTTTGTAATTGGATATGCTCAATCCGCTGGCGTCGACATCGCCAACCAGGACTCGTAATACGGGATCCCAGTAGTAGTAGGCGCTTGTGAATGCGATGTGCTTCCCGTCGGGCGACCACGACGGTGCGGAGGCAAGCCCGAACGTAGGAGTCCCGAGTTGTTTTGGCACCACTACGCTGTCCACTGCAATGATCACGATCGTGGAGTCGGAATAAAGAGCCAATCGGCTACCGTCGGGTGACCACGCTGGTGCCAGTCCGTCATCAGCGTGCATCCTGGTA
>JBDTAW010000125.1:0-14523 GCA_039924445.1 Gemmatimonadaceae bacterium | reverse complement strand
GCCTGCAGCTTGTCGCCGAGAGACGACATTACATCGCGCGATGACGGCGATTCTTGCGAGTCGCAGCGTTCATCTTGCGCTTCCGACGCTCGCTCGGCTTTTCGTAATGCCGATGCTTGCGCAGATCAGCGAGAATTCCCGCCTTCTCGACTTTCTTCTTGAATCGCTTGAGCGCGCGCTCAAAGTTCTCGTCTTCCTGAATGATGACTTCTGACAAACCCGAAAGCCCCCTGTCGTATGATTCCTGAGCGGTTGACGTGCAGCCTTTAATATTAATCTCAGCCCGGCGGCCACGCCATGTGTCTTCCGCCCAGGACATGGGCGTGGAGATGGCCGACCGTCTGCCCGCCGTCGGGGCCGGTATTGATGACGACCCTGTAGCCACCAGCCAGACCCTCGTTTTTGGCCACTTGGGTAGCCAGTGCCAGAACCTCGCCAAGTACGGCCTGATCCGGTGAATCGGCCAGTGAGCCGATGTGCTGCTTCGGGATCACGAGAACGTGGACCGGTGCCTTTGGATCCAGGTCCCGGAACGCCATAGCGGCATCGGTTGTCGCAATTATCGTCGCGGGGATCTCTCCGCGGACGATTCGGCAGAAAATGCAGTTTTCCGGCTCGTCAGCCATCTGTTTCGCCCCTGGTTGTCATGAACGCAGCATTGAAAGTGCGACCGCCACCCCTGCAATCGCCGCCGTCTCAAACCGAAGGATGGATTCTCCGATCGAGACAGCGGTGAACCCCGCCGCGATCAACTCGGCGAGTTCCGCCTCCTCGAACCCTCCTTCGGGGCCGACCGCGATCACGACGGGCTCCTTCAACTCGATGGCTCCAAATGGCAGTCCGGCTGCCTCAAGAACGACCCTGCCGCCCTCCGGCGCCGCCGCGACCGCCCGTTCAATCGTGGCCTCGGGAAATATCTCCGGAAGCCACGCCGACCGCGATTGAAGCAGCGCGGCTATCATGCGGCTGCGAACCTTATTGCGAAACGTAGGCCCATCGCCGCGCGGTGATACGCTGCGCGATCGCTGCCAGAGCACAGGTCGCCAACTCGTGACGTTGAGTTCCGCCGCCTTCTCCGCGAGCCATAGCATCCGGTCCCGATCAGCGACCGGAACCAGCAGATGTATTGCCTTGGACGGCGGCACTGCAACCGCCTGATCGACCTCGACAAGCGCGTTCTTGCGTCCCAGTCTGACGAGTGTGCCCGACGCGGATCCGCCAACACCATCGCGCAAGCCAACACGTTCGCCGGCTCCGAGTCGCAACACCGCAATATGCTGCGCATCTGCAATCGATAGCGCGACCTGCGCACCGACGGCTACTGGTTCCTCAACAAAAAAAGCCGCGCGATCAGTCTGCGTCATGACGCGCGCACTATGAGCAGGCTCAACCAGTCGCCCTCGACATCGTCGTTCGCGATTTTCATTCCCGAGCGCGCAACCGCGCGAGTCATCAACTCGCGCTCTTCGACAAGTATGCCGCTCAGAATCGCGACGCCATCGGTGGTGAGCGACGGCGCGATCGCAGGCAGAATTTCCATCAACACCGACGAGACGATATTGGCGAGTACAACGCGAACCGGCGCCACCAGCGACAGGAGCACTGTCGCGTCGCCAACCATGTACCGTATCGCGTCACTCACACTGTTCACGCGAATGTTCTCCAGCGCAGATTGTTCGGCGCCGTCGTCAATCTCTATTGCCGCAATTCGAGTCGCGCCAAGTTTTGCCGCGGCAATCGAGAGCACCGCGCTACCGGCGCCGAGATCGGCCACCGTGTCACCAGGTCGCAGCGCCAACTGCATCAGGCGAAGCATCCCGCGTGTAGTCGGATGTTCGCCTGTGCCGAACGCCATCGCAGGATCGATTACAATCGAATTTGCGGGATCGAATTCCGATGCTCGCCACGGAGGCGTGACAACCAGTCGCCCAACGGTGTGCGCATCGACGTTGGCGCGCCACTCGCTCCAATCCACGGCTGGTACGTCAGCAACGGCTATGACCGCGTGCGAATCGAGCGACCGCAATGCGTCAACGATGCGCTGCACATCTTCGCTGGGCGGAAAGTGTGTGACGAGCGCGTCGCCGTCTTCATGAACTCCCTGTGATCCTTCGGCGAACAGCGCTTCGATCATCGCATCGCGATCGGCGCACTGTTCGACACGAACCGAGCGCCATGGCGCGGTCACGCGCCGAGCGACTCCTTGACCTTTGCCCAGAAGCCACGCTCGCGCTTGGTTGGCGCGAGCGGGCGGATGTCGTGAAGCTGCCGCAGCAACTTGGATTCTTCTTCACTCACCGTGTCGGGTGTCCAGAGCTGAAGACGAACATGGAGATCGCCCGTCCCGGACGCATTGATTCGCGGCAGGCCCTTGCCGCGGAGGTGCATGACGTGGCCACTCTGTGTTCCGGGTGGAACATGCAGTGAAACCGTAGCGGTCACTGTCGGTACCTCGACATCTGCGCCAAGCGCGAGCTGCGGATACGTAACCAGAACTTCGGTGAGAACGTCTTCGCCGTCGCGTTCGAAGCGATCGTCTTCGTCGACTTCGAATACGACGAGGATATCACCGCGGGGACCACCGCGCGGGCCAGCGTTGCCAACGCCGCGCAGCGTCATATACTGACCAGTTGCCACACCCGCCGGCACCTTGATCTTCACCTGTTCTTCGGAGCGGACGCGACCTTCGCCACGGCATTTCTTGCAGGGCGATGCGACGACCTTGCCGTCTCCCGCGCAGTTGGGGCACACCGACACGCTCACAACCGGGCCGAAGAACGACTGCTGCGCACGACGCACTTCGCCGGAACCCTTGCACGTCGGGCACGTCGTCACATTGGTGCCAGGCTCGGCGCCCGTTCCGCTGCACACGTCGCACGGGTTCAGAAGTTTGATCGTAACCGGTTTTTCGACACCGGTCGCAACTTCCTGCAGCGTCAGACCCAGCGTGATTCGGATGTCGGAGCCAGTCCGGGTTTCCGCCGCGCTCGCGCGGCGCCCGAAGATATCGCTGAATCCGCCCATTCCACCCATGCCGCCAAGGTCGCGCATGAAAATGTTGAGCGCCTCGGAAAGATCCACGTGGTGGAAGCCAGCAGCTCCGCCACCTCGCAGTCCCGCTTCACCGTACCGGTCGTATGTCGCGCGCTTGTTGCCGTCGCGAAGTACGTCGTACGCTTCCGTAATCTCCTTGAATTTCTCCTCGGATTCCGCCGACCCGTTGTTCCGGTCCGGATGGAACTGCATCGCGAGTTTGCGATATGCCTGCTTGATGTCGTCGTCCGACGAGTTGCGAGGGACACCCAACGTTGCGTAATAGTCAGCCATGCTTTCTGTGATACGTTGATTTTAGCGTGGAATATTTCTTTCAGTGCAGCTCAGTCGAGCAGATCCGTGACGAGCTGTGAAGTGTGCGTTACCAGAGAGATGATCTTGTCGTATGGCATGCGCGTCGGTCCGATCACTCCCAACACGCCGTTCAAAGACCCGACTCGATACTGCGCTGTCACGAGCGTGAAGTTCTCCAGCGCGGGATCGCCGTGTTCATTGCCAATCGTAATGCTTACACCTGATGAATCGCTGCGCTTTCGGAGAACTTCGGCGAGGTATTGCCTCGTCTCCGTAAGGGCGACGAGCCTGCGCATGCTGTCGACGTTCGCAAACTCAGGCTGACCTGCCAGCATTGACGCCGCCCCAAGCATCACATCATTTGCCGAATCCAGCGCAACGTCGAATATGTGCTCGCCCTCTTCAACGAACACGTTGATCAGCTCTGCCGCGCCGGCCGGTGCGTCGCGCAGACGCTGAGCGAGCGAGCTGCGCACTTCGCGCAGAGTCAGACCGCCAAGTCGCTCGTTGAGCACGCGGGACACTTCGGTCAACGCGCCATCTGCGATCTCACCGCGCGCATCGACATAAATCGTACGCACCCCTCCACCCTGCACGGAGATCACGACCAGCAGTCGATCCGAGGAGAGCCGCACAAGTTCGATGCGATCGAGCCGGCTGGCGTCAAAGCTCGGTCCGAGTGCGACACCAAGCTCCTGCGTTATGATCCCCAGACTCTGGGCTGCTCTACGAAGAATGGTCTCGACGGCCGATCCGCCACTCGAGATCTGTTGTGCCAGCTTGTCGCGGTCCTGGTTCGTGAACGTCTGCGCCGGCAGAATCGAATCCACATATGCGCGGTACGCGACATCCGTCGGGACTCGGCCCGCCGAAGTATGCGGATGAAAGAGATAACCCTTCTCTTCCAGGTCGCTCATCGTATTCCGGATCGTCGCGGGAGACACGCCGAAATTGAACCGACGCGCAAGCTGACGCGACCCAGCAGGCTGGGCTGTCGCTACGTACGTCTGGATTACGGCCTCGAGCACCATCCGCTCTCGGTCGTTTAATTCGGCAAGTGCCATAAGTGCAATAGTATCAACGACTTCCGGCGAGTGTCAAGGATGCGGCAAGCGCATCCAGACGCAGGAAGCCAGTTGCTGTTAGAACGATCGTTCCATTCTGGATCTCAGCCCATCCGGCGTCGTGCCAAGGACGAGCGAGTCGAATTTCAGCATCCGTGGCCCGAAGACCATCGATGGTGCGCAATCCCAAGTACACCCGCTCGGACAGTCGGTTCTCCCCGGTCAGCGTCTCCGACTCCGCGACGATGGTGTCGCCGGAGCCCAGCCGCTTCATCCAATTTGCATAGGCGGCCACGTTCCAGCTACGGACAGCCCCATTAAAAGAATGCGCTGATGGGCCAATTCCGACGTACGACGCCCCGGTCCAGTAGGAGGAGTTGTGCCGCGACCGTCGACCAGGCAGAGCAAAGTTGGATACCTCGTAATGCTCAAATCCGGCCGCGCCAACCCGTTCGTGCGCCAACATGAAGTCAGATTCGTACCGCTCTTCCGACGCCTCGACCACTTCACCGCGATCGACCCATCGCGAAAGCGGCGTGTGCGGCTCCACCGTGAGTCCATAGAGAGAGACGTGTTCGGGCTGAAGTTCCAGGACACGGTCAACATCGGCGCCCCAGTCCCGGCGCAGTGACTCCGGCAGCGCAAAGATTAGATCCAGCGAGATGTTGGTGATGCCGGCCTGCCTGAGCGTCGCAAACGCGCTCCCTATCTGACCGACGGAATGGGTCCGATGCATCCATTTCAACACTTCAGGCTCAAACGACTGGCTACCAAGCGAGACCCGATTGACACCGTGCCGCTCCCATGCGTCGGCAGCGTTTTGCGTAACGTCGTCGGGATTTGCCTCGATGGTGATCTCAGCATCAGCGGAAATTGCGGCGTGGTCGCGTACCAGGCGCAGCACGTCACCCACGGATTCGCCAAGCCGCGATGGAGTGCCGCCGCCGAGGTAGATCGTATCGAGCGCCCAGCCGCTGGTGTCCAGTCGACCCAGCTCAAGCCGGAGAGATTCGATGTAACTCTCGATCGGTGTGTCTTCGCGCACTGAAATCGCAAAGTCGCAGTACGAGCAGCGGCGTGCGCAAAACGGGACGTGGATATACAGGTGACGCATTACGCCATCGGCGCCGCTTGTCATCGTCTGACGATGACTCCCGCTGCGGAACACTCAAGCAGTCCCTGTATCTCCAGTTGCGTCAGCGCAGCAAGTGCTCGGCTCGCTGGCCACCCGGTGCGGGTGATTATCTCGTCCGCAGTCGCCGCGGCGTGCTGCGCAACTGCGTCCCACACCGTTGCTTCGTCATCGCCAAGCGGCGGTAGTGAACGAAGGCTGGCGGCCGGCGCGAGGTTGGCGAGACTCAAAGCATCTGCGATGCTCGCGATGACATGGGCGCCGTCGCGCAGCAGTTGATTTGAGCCGGCGCTCTGCGGCGAGTCGATCGCACCCGGAACCGCTGCAACCAGGCGACCAAATTCCGCGGCGCGCGTCGCTGTAATCAGTGAGCCACTCTTCTCGCCAGCTTCAACGACGATTGTGAGCCGACACAAACCCGCGATGATGCGGTTGCGTCGAGGGAAGCATCCCTGAAACGGACCCGTACCCGGCTTGAACTCGGAGACGACTACGCCTTGCTGCGCGATGTCGTCGTACAACGCGCGATTGCCGCGCGGATAGACAACGTCGATCCCGGTGCCGAGCACGGCGGCGGTCAGCCCATCTGCCTCAAGCGCGGCTCGATGCGCAATCGCGTCTATTCCAAATGCCATCCCGCTGACTATGCATGCTCCGGCCGATGCCAGCGCCGTTGCGAGTTCGCGCGCCACGCGCGCTCCGTACGACGTATGCTGCCTGCTTCCAACTATCGCGACGCAGGGGCGCGAAAGAATTGCGATATCGCCGGTATAGTGAAGTTCCTTCGGGGGCGACACGATCGTAGAGAGGTCGACGGGCCATTCTCCAGCGTTCGGGCGCACGATTTGATATGCAGGCACCGCACTCAGGGAAGTGGCGCTGTCTGGGCGGCGGGTCTGGCCGCCTCTTCCTTGAGACGCAACAGCTCGGTCCACCACGCGGCGAGCAGCGTCGTGAGCCCTTCCCGATTGGCAGCACTGATCGAAAAGATTCCGAACGCGTCCGGAGCCTCGATTGGCGGCACGTAGTCCTCGCCCATCAGGTCAAGCTTCGTGAAGACGACGCAGAACGGTTTTGCAGCGAGTTCGGAGCTGTATTTCGCAACTTCCACGCGCAACTGATCGTATTCAGCCTGCCAGTCCATCGCGTCGATCGGTATCAGCATGGCAAGGATGCGGGTGCGCTCGATGTGTCGCAGAAACTGCAAGCCGAGGCCTTTCCCCTCTGCCGCGCCTTCTATGATACCCGGAATATCCGCAACGACGAAGGTGCGGTAGTCGGAGAGTTGCACGACGCCAAGATTCGGTTGCAACGTCGTGAATGGGTAATCCGCGATCTTCGGACGCGCGGCGGAAATGACCGACAGCAGCGTGGACTTGCCTGCGTTCGGCTGACCGACTAGTCCAATATCAGCGATGAGCTTCAGCTCGAGCTCAAGTGTGCGCTCCTGCCCCTCTTCGCCGGGTTGCCATTCGCGCGGTGACTGGTGAGTCGGCGTAACGAAGAAAGAATTCCCCTTGCCGCCTCGACCGCCCTTGGCGACGATGAATTCCTCGCCGCTGGCGAGTACATCCGCAATGATCTCGCCGGTAGCAGCGTCGCGCACGATGGTTCCCGGTGGAACGGGCATGTAGATGTCCTTCCCACTGCGACCCGTCATGTTCGAACCCATGCCGTGCTGTCCGCGATCGGCGGCCCATTCATCACGGTAGGTGTAGTCGAGCAGCGTCGCAAGGTTGGAATCACCGCGCACGATAACATCACCACCACGACCACCGTCGCCACCATCGGGGCCACCCATCGGAACGAGACTTTCACGCCGGAACGACTGGCATCCCGAGCCGCCCGTGCCCGCGATCACTCTGACTTTGACCTTGTCTATGAACACCGTCAGCTCTCCTTGATTCGATTCAATTCTTCGCGCGCCGCTATGAGCGCTTCGCGAGTTACGATGTCCGTCAGCGCAGACAGAGTTTGCGCCAGATCTTCAATTGTCGCTCCACAATTGCGTGCACCGCGCAGATGCGACTTGAGCTGCGGCAGCTGCTCCGATGCTGCACAGGCCGCGACTATGCAGAGTTCGCGTTCGACCAGACTGAGTCCTGGTCGAGACAGAACCTCGCCGTACCCATCCCTCACCATCCACGTATCGAGAGCAGGATGCAGCCGACTGACCGACTGGCGGAGGGCGTCATACTTGTGTCCGTACACCTTACGGCAGGTCTGCTCACCCATGCGCATCGTATCCGCCGCCACTGAAGCATCGCTAGCCTGATCCACAGAAGGCGCGTGCGTTCCTGATACATCGCGCCAGACTCGCATGGCGTTGAGTGCACGTGGGAAACCTGCAAACAGGTACGACTGCAGCAACACCTCCTCGACTGCAACAACAGGCGCGACATCTGTCGCCTCGACCATTACTCGGCGCGTAAACGCAATCGGAGCGCCGGCGACTGCGCCGGCAATTCGTACCAGCGCTCGCATCGAGTCGCTGAAGAGGGGAGGTTTTTCCATTATGTAAACGATATCAGATGTCACGCACGGCGCCACAGCGCCTCTGTGCGCGACGAATCACATCATTGCGCGAACGACAATTTCACCCACAATTTCGTGTCGCGTATCACGCACAGGTCTCCGCACGTGCTCAGCGAGCCTCTCCGGCAATGATGCCGGGAGTGCACCAAGGTGACCCAGGAGAGCGAGCAGCGCAGGATACTGAGCGCGCGACGCACCATCCTCGACTTTTATCGCCACTCCAGTTCCTGTCGCGAGGATCGCCGCCGAGTGAACTCCCTCAGCGCCGATCTTGCACAGAATGCCAGGGACTTCCTCCATGAGCACTGTGTCGAATCTGTCCGTACCGCCAACAAGGAACGGATTGGCCATCATTGCATCGACGATGCGGCGAGGAATCTCGTCGCCGTCGCGAATCGAGGACGCGAGGCGAGCAAACGCGCGAGCCATCGCCTCAACTGAAAGACCGAACACCGGGACGCCGCATCCGTCCTGCGCGATCGTCATGCTGCTCCTCTTGACGTCAGTCCAGCGTTCGATCTCGGACACGATCGATTGCTGCACAGGATGATCCAGGTGATCGTAGCCTGCGGTTGGCCACTGTGCAGTGCGAGCGCGCGCGAGCATCGCGGCGTGCTTACCGGAGCAATTGTTGTAGAGCCGCGTCGGTCTTCGGCCCGATTCACGCAGGAGTCGCTGGCCCCGCTGCGAGAGTGGTTCGGTGACGCCGCACGCGAGGTCGCCCTCTTCGAGCCCCAGCTCCACCAACATCGTCTCGGCGATCGCGACATGTTCGGGCTCTCCGCCGTGCGAGGCACAGGCGAGGGCTATCTGATCGGGTCCCCATCCAAGGTCATCAAGCCCGTTTGACTTGATGAACGGCATGATCTGGAACGGCTTCGCACAGGAGCGCCAGTAGGCCTGGAGTTCTGGATCGCGAGCATAGCCCACCAGAGCATCCCCCTCCACAACCGCGGCAGAGACTCGATGGATCGACTCGATTGCCCGACCGCGGGTGACGACTACATCAAGATCATAAGATGTGGCTGTGCTCACCCCTTAAAATATCTTGATGGCTCCCTTGGTGTAGCGTTTCGGGTTCTTTCTGATGTCGGTCAGGATCTCGTTGAGGTGGGCCACCGCCTCGACCATCCGGTTATAGAGCGTCGTATCGCTTATGAACCTGGACGCCGTGCCATTGCCACTTCTCAGCGATCCGACGAGCGAATCGGCTTGAGCCGTGACGTTGACGAGATTGCTGTAAAGTGAGTCATCACGCAGCAGCTTGCCCGCGGTGCCCTGTCCCGAGTTGAGTCGGGTCATGAGCGTATCGACCTGCGTCACCATGTCGGTGAGCTGCGTGTAAAGTTGCGGATCGTCGAGGAACTTTCCAACGCTCCCGTTCGGATTCTGCAACCGCGCGAGCAGCTTGCTGGTCGAGGCGAGCGTATTGTTCAGACGATCGTACAACTCGCGATCAGTCAGGAGCTTGCCGATGGTCCCGTCCCCGCGCGCTACGGATTGCGTTAGGCCGCGGAGATCATGCGTCAGCCCGGCGACGTCAGTGAGCACCGCTCCTGCCCGCTGAAGCATCGCGTCGTAATCCATGGTCGCTCCCAGATGGAGCGTATCGCCTCCGTGCAGCGCGCGGAACCGTGGCGTTCCGGGAGTAATATCGAAGAAGCGGTCGCCGAGCAGACCCTGATTACGCAGCATGACTCGCGAGTCGAGTCTCACCTGTTGTTGAAGCTTCTCGTCAAGCTCGACAGTGATCCGGAGATTGCGTGTCGTGTCGGCATCGACTGGCAGAAACTCGATCTTGCTGATTGAGCCCGCGAGCTGTCCTGCGACTGTTACCTGGCCACCTTCACGAAGACCGGAGGCGTTGGGCACAAACGCGTAGAGCGTGTACCGTCGCGAGAACAGTCGCGCTGCCTCGCCAAGCTTGAGTACGGCGAAAAACAGGATGCTGAGCACAACTATCGCGAGAACCGCGACGCGAAGTGCGTCCTTCGTAATGATCTCAGAGCGTCTCATTTAATAGCCGCCGAGGAAGGTCTGGATGTAAGGATCATCCGACGCTGTCATTTCTTCGGGTGATCCAAAGAAAACTATGTGCTGATCATGCAGCAGCGCGATCTTGCTTGCCATGCGGAATGCGGATCGAATATCGTGCGTAACGACAACGCTCGTGACATTGAGGTCACGCTGAAGCTTGAGTATCAAGTTTGTAATCGTACCGGTTGTAAGCGGATCCAGTCCCGAGGTGGGCTCATCGTACAGCATTATTTTGGGATTTGCAGCGAGTCCTCGCGCAACCCCGACGCGTTTCTGCATTCCGCCCGACAATTCAGACGGCGAGAGATCCATGACCTGATCTGGATCGAGATCGACGATGCGGAGCTTTTCACGCACTCGCTCCTCAATCCCGTCCTCGTCCAGATTGGTATGTTCCCGCAGGGGATACGCGATATTTTCGAAGACAGTCAGCGAGTCGAATAGCGCGGATCCCTGGAACACCATCCCCATGTGCTGACGAATCTCGAGCGCCTCCTGATAGGTGAGCTTCTCGATATCGTTGCCGAGTACACGCACTTCACCTCGATCCGCGACCAGCAATCGAAGTATGAGTTTGACTATGGTTGACTTCCCCGTACCGGACTCTCCAACGATCGCAACGGTTTCGCCTGGATAGACCGCGAATGAAACTCCGTCGAGAATCGGCCGATCGAACGCAAGACTTACATCTCGGAGTTCGATGACCGGTTGTGCATCTGTCTCGCGGGGATCCTCGTCGGCGTCGTGATCGGCGCTGATTTCCTTGCGAATTGCGGCTCGAACGCGCTCCGGATGGACCGTCTCGGGGTCGCGATCGTCGCCGCGCCTGTCCGTGGCACGACGCTCGTCATCCGACGATTCAGCTGACGCGACAGATGCGTTGTCGGGCGACTTCACTGCCGTGTCGTTGTCATGATCGGCGCCCGTCATGTCGACAACAGCGCTAGCAACGCCTGTGTGATGAAATAGTCGGAGACCAGAATGAGAATGCTCGCCGTGACCACCGTGCGCGTCGTCGCAATGCCCACGCCTTCAGTGCCGCCTGTTGTGCGCAGGCCAAAGTGACACGCCGTAATCGAGATTATCCCACCGAAGATGAACGGTTTTACGAGCCCATGGACAAAGTCATTTGGAATAATGCGGAAGACAAAACCGCCATTGGAGATCTGATCCCACACAGTTCCCCAGTAGAGCGATGTCGGAAGCTGCAGATAGAATTTGGCGATTACATTCCCGCCGAAAATTCCGGCGACATCGCCGATAACGGTCAGCGCTGGAAGCATCAGCAGCGCCGCGATGAGCCTTGGCGTTACGAGTTTCTTGATCGGATCGGTACCCATCACGTTTAGTGCGTCGATCTGCTCGGTGACCCGCATCGAGCCGATCTGTGCGGCGATTCCCGATCCAACTCGACCGGCGACCATGAGTCCAGCCAGGACCGGGCCGAGTTCGCGAATCATCGAGGCGCTTACGAGACTCCCGACGTAGGACGTCGCGCCGAAACGCTGCATCTGCACAGCCGATTGCAGCGCCAGCACCATCCCCGTAAAAAAGCCGGTGAGGACGACGATGCCGAGCGACTGCACGCCGATCGCGTCCATCTGCTGAATAACGTCCTGCCCGTAAAACGGTCGCGCGAAAATGAACCGGAAGGCTTTCCACGTGAGGAAGAAAGCCTCCTGTAGGGAGAAGACTTTATCACGAGCGGCGGCGTTGATTCTTTGCAGTAGAGCCATTCAGTCGGTCGAAAGGGCAAGGGACATGCCGGAAGCAGAGCGGCGCAATCCGGCTGTCCTTTGACGCCTGCGACGATCAGGGTAGCTTGGTATGCGATGATCGAGACTATCCAGCGTCACAGACTCGTTGCACTGCTCGAGTCGGCGAAAAGATATCATGTAGCCGTGGCCGGCGACGCGATGCTTGACGTATATCTGATCGGCGACGTCGAGCGAATCTCGCCGGAAGCACCCGTGCCCGTGGTTCGAGTGCGCGATCGTCGCCACGCCATGGGCGGCGCGGCCAACGTCGCGCAGAACGTCCTCGCGCTTGGCGCCTCCTGCAGCATGGTCTGCACGGTCGGCGACGACAGGGCCGGAAGAGACCTTGCCGGGATGCTCGTGGGAGCCGGCGCCGCCGTGGAAGGAGTTCTAATGAGCGGGAAGCCGACCACGACAAAAACCCGGATCGTGGCCCGATCGCAGCAACTCGTCCGGGTGGACGAGGAGGACGACGCGGACTCCGATGGAGTGGATGTCGATGCAATGATCGCAGCGGTTCGAACGGCTGTTCGGAAAGCCGACGCCCTGGTCCTCGAGGACTACAATAAGGGAGTTCTGGCACCAGCAGTCATCAGGGCCGCAATCGAGGAGGCCCGCAAGCGGTCGATTCCGGTCGTCGTAGATCCCAAGTTCAGGAATTTCTTCGAGTTTCGAGGCGCCACGATCTTCAAGCCCAACCGGCGCGAGCTGGAATCCGCGCTCGGCGCGACGCTCGACATCGGCTCGCCAGCGGCGCTTCCAGCAGTCTGTGCAAGACTTGGGGTGGAGCATCTTTTGCTCACGGTCGGCGAACAGGGAATGGTGCTGGTGTCGTCTGACGGCGAAGTCGGCCGGATCCCCACCACTGCGCGCGAGGTGTACGACGTTGTGGGCGCGGGCGACACGGTAACAGCGTATCTGGCCACGATGCTCGCAGCCGGCGCGACAGCGTCGGAGGCGGCAGTGATTGCAAATTTTGCGGCGGGAGTCGAAGTCGGTAAACTCGGCGCCGCGACTGTCAGTGAAGAAGAAGTCATTGAGGCATACGACACGTACTACGCCGAACACTCATAGAAACCACACAGTTGAATAGAATCGGGCGCTCAATCTCCATCGCGGTAATCGCCGCGGCCGCTGTGACATTTATTTCGCCGGCTGTCGCACACGCGCAGGCATCGCTGTACGTGCCGCTCGACGACATTGCGTATCGCTTTGCCGATGCCCTCATCGCGCGGGGTGAACTGCGCGCCGTTTCGCTGCTGGAACGACCTTACACCGCACGGCAGCTATCGGCGGGCGCGGATACTGCGCTCAGCCACGCGCATTCAGCTGTGATAAAGTCCTACGCCATTGCGCTCCGCACCGCGCTCCAGCGATATGCCGTCGACACAACAGGGGCGACTACTTCGCCAGACAATCCCGCCTTTTTCGCCAACGCAGACGTCTTTGCAACGACGCAGACGTCTGGTCAGCGCGAGCTGATGCTCGCGGATACGAACTCCAGCACTACTGGTGGAGCAGGCTTCAGGCTCGCGATGGTAGCGGGGCCGGTCGCGGCGGTGATTCACCCGATCATCGATAATCGACTGAATCACGATCCCGATTTCGCGGGAAAGCAGGACCGCGCAATCGCAGGAAGGACCGAGGACGCATACGTCAGTGGTCAGTGGAGATACGGCAGCGTCTTCGCCGGTCGCATGGTTAGAAACTGGGGGCCATCGTCATTGCAGGGGCTGCAGCTCGGAAGCGCGCCGTACTCGTACGATCAGCTCTACACTCAGATCGGGACCGATCGCATCCACATGTCGGCGCTTGCAACGCGACTCGACGATGCGTTTCAGCCGGATGGCGTCTATGCGCGGTATTTCTACACTCACCGATTGTCCGTGCGCTGGCGTGATCTCGAGGTCGGTACGTCGGAAGGATATGTCGCGTACGGAATCGGACGATCCTACGATCCGACGCTTCTCAATCCACTCAACATCTACGCGTTGACTTGGCGCAACGAACACGTGGCCGGCAATCTCACGATTGGCGGGACTGTGGCACTGCGGACCGGGCGATTCGGCAACTACTCCACCGAGTTGCTGCTGGGCAATCGCCAGATCGATTCATGCGCTGCGCTTACCTGTAAGGAGCCAGCGTCATACGGCTATTCTGCGACTGCTGAGGGCGTGCCGCTCTTTGGTGACCAGCGACTGTTCGCGTCGTACTCGCGCCTCTCCGGACTGGCGTACCGCGCCAAGGAAGGTCCGGCGGGTCAATATTCCAGTTTGGGAGTTGGCCTGGGGCAGGCGTTCTCCGATTATGACGAGTTGAAGATGGGAGTAGACCTGGCTGCCGTGCCGTATACGACGATACGTCTGTACGGTGCATACCGGCGCCAGGGTCAGGGGGATTATCATCTGCCATTCCCGCCGCCGTCGGCTTATCCGATAACGCCGGGATTTCTACAGGGAATCGTCGAACGAGTGGCGAGAGTCGGTATTGAAGGCGGTGGGATGATCGTGCCCGGCGTGGAGTTGACGGCGGATGTTGGCGTGAATCACGCTACGAACTCCGACCATCTGCTCGGCGTGACTCGAAATCAGATCGCGGCGCGGGCGAGGTTTCAATGGACGCCGAGGGGGTTGTACTTCTGATTTTGGCG
>JBDTAW010000124.1:0-23281 GCA_039924445.1 Gemmatimonadaceae bacterium | reverse complement strand
CCAGCAACCAACCGATCAGGAAGCCAATTACGTAAATGAACGGTGGTGGAAAGTGCACACCAGCACTGCGTAGCGGTGCGTCTTGAGCCATGCTGGAGCCTTGTCGCTGGTGAACCAACGGGAACGGCGCGAAGTTGCAAATATACCGGTCGGCGTAACTCCAATGAGCCAGCGGTTTCAGAAGTCAAATCACTGACGGACGCGATTTGCCAAATCCCGTCTGGCGCGTAGGTTCTACAGGTCGAGACTAAAATAGGCCTTCCAGGTCATTTCGGTAGCATCATGTCAACACCATGCGCACCAATCACTTACGTCTAATTACGTTGGGTCGGCTGGCGCTCGTTGCCGAACCAGGTGACGAAGAATCTCTGACCAAGCGCCGCAGGCACCTCGCCGTACTGGCGGTTCTGGCGCTTAGTCCCCGGCCGGTCGGACGTGCTCTTCTGGTCGACATGTTCTGGGGCGACGAGGAGGCTGAGCGAGCGCGACACTCGCTCAGCAACGCTCTTTCGAGTCTGCGGCGACTGCTCGGAGCTTCCGCCATCGCGACGCGTCAGTCAGACGTTTCCCTTTCCGTTGATTCGCGCCTTCGCGTGGACGCCATTGAGTTCGCATCGGCTTGCGAGCTTTCGAATTGGGGAGAGGCGAGCGGTCTGTACTCCGGACAGTTTCTCGACGGAGTGGCGGTCCCGAACTCGCCGCGGTTTGATGCCTGGGTGACGCGGGAGAGAGCGCGGTTCGAGCGGTTGTACCTCCAGGCGTGTGAAACACACTGTGCAGCGCTTGCGCACGGTGGCCAATCAGCCGAATGTGCAGCCGTCGCTACAAGATGGCTGGAGGCGCTGCCGCCATCACGCGCGGCGGCGACCGCGCTGCTTACCGCGCTCGCCAGTGATGGCACCAAGGACGCACTACGTGAGGCCCTTGCGGCGTACGACAGGCTGAGCCGACGACTGGAAGCCGAATACGAATCGCCGCCTGATCCGCGCGTAGCAGCGCTCGCAGCGGGATTTCGGGATCAATTGCGCCACGCGCCCGACGCACTGCAGACTCGCGTAAGCGTAGCACCTGAACCGAATGGTCCCGCCTCAATCGACCGCGGAACGGGCGTCGATACCACCCGCAAAACTGCGCCATCCATACGCACCGGACGATTGCCGGGCTGGATGTCAGCGCCTCGCATCCCGCAGTTTCTCGCGCTCGCAATAATTGTTGTCGGAACAGCCGCAGCAGTCGGATATCGTGCACGTTTGCTACGCCACCCGGCCGTGGCAGCGTCGGTGCTGCCCCGTGTCGCCGTCACAAACGTTACGAATGTTCGGTCCGATAGTTCAATCGCGTGGCTCGAGGATGGCCTCGAGCGAATGATATCCGCGGATCTATCGCACTCCGATGCCGTCGACGTCGTTGCGCCGTCGCGGGTCCACGACGTAGTGCTACGCGCAGGCTACGCGCGTGGCGTGTCGCTCTCCCCACGTCAGGCAAACGACATTGCGCGACGTGTAAATGCTACATGGTCGGTGACAGCCGATCTGTCTCACGGAAGTGGCGGTTACGTACTCGGCCTCAATGTCTATAATGCTGTAAGCGGTAAGCTTTTTCAGGTTTATACGTTCACGGGCAGCGATATCATGTCGCTGGTCGACGCCGCCTCCGCGAGGATACTCGACGTCGTAGGTGCATCGAATGGTGCACCGCAGTTTGCCGACATCGAAACATCGAGCTCGGCCGCGTACCGTCACTTCATCCGCGGCATGGAGGCGAGCGCCTCTGGTCAGTACCCCGACGACGAGCGCGAACTGGACGCGGCACTCGCACTGGATCCGGGCTTCGTCAGTGCGATCACTGCGCGCCGCAACGTTGCGCTCAGGCATGGCGAGATCGCTGTCGCGATAAAAATGGACTCCGCATTTGCACGCCACATTGCGCGTGCATCCCGCTGGGATCGGATGCTGGATGAGGCATCCCGTGCTCTGCACAGTGGCGGGCCCGAGAGTGGTGAAGCACTCTCCAGGAATCTCGTCAAGAGCTATCCGTCCGACCCGCGTAGTTATGTATTTCTTGCTGATGTCTTGATGCAGCACGGCAAGTGGCTCGCCGCGGACTCGGTTCTCATTAGAGAACTTGCGCTTGATTCACTAGCTGTCGAAGCAGGGCACGGACCATGTGCACCGTGCCTCGCATACCACGGTCTCACGGACTCACGTATAGAGGCGGGAGATTTTGCTGGGGCAGAGCGGTCTGCCAGGGCGTGGGTCGCGCTGCAACCAGAGCTACCGGATGCATGGCAGACACTTGCGAATGCCCTCGCAATGAGCGGTCGTCCCGAAATGGCAATCGGCGTTGGCGAGCATGCTGCCTCGCTGACTGTGGCCTCTTTCCCGACTATCAATATCGGACGATGGATGATCATGGACCGACGCTATGACGCTGCGGAGCAGCATGCAGAAAAACTCCTGAGTTCTCAGAATCCGCAGTTGCGTGACGGCGCCGGTGATATACTGGCGATGGTAGCGAGGGAACGTGGGCAGTTGCGTCTTGCGAATCGAATCTTCGCGCGCATTTTTGCTCGCGGTGGCCCGACGGACGCGATGCATCTACTGCACGCCGACGATCTCGCCAGACTGGGAGATTTCGCAGGGGCAAAGCGGGAGTTCAGCACATTTGCCAGATACGGCCCGAGCGACGGATCGCTGTCACTCAGGGGAGACGAAGCCCGAGCGTTCACATGGCCCCGCGCTCTTGAGGCCGACGCGCTAGCTGCGTCGGGTGATACAGCTTTACTCAAGGCGGTTGCAGATTCGATCCAGACAGTAGGCGCTCGTAGCTACTATGGAAGGGACTGGATGCTATTCCGTCACGTCCGCGGGCTTGTCAACATGCGCAGACGCGATTTTGCAGCCGCCGAGCGCGATTTTTCCGCCGCTCGCTGGGGCTACGCCGGATGGACTCGAACCGTAGCAGAACTTGCGGCGGCGCAACTGGCACAGGGACATTCACGCGATGCGATTACAACTCTGCGTCGCGCGTACTCGAGCGCGCCAGACGCAATGGGACGTTACATGCCTCGTAGCGAACTGGATCTGCGTATGTCCAATGCATTCCGTGCCGCCGGAATGACGGATAGCGCCCGTGTGTACCGGCAGTACGTCGAAATCGCGTGGAAGAACGCAGATCCGGAGGTCAAGCGGCTGCTGGCAAGCCCCCCTGAGCACTAACCACGCTGCGGCCTGTAGTTGTGTGGATTCTCCCCCTTGCACCTCACGTTACGTCAGGCCCTACACTATCCTCGTGGCCACACAGGACCCATGATCGCTGAGGTAATGAAAATGAAAGAGCCGCCGTGGAAGGTCGGTGAGCTGGGTCGAAATACCGGAGTGTCGGTTCGCGCTCTCCATCACTACGATGAGATCGGACTGCTCACACCGTCTCTTCGGACAGCTGCCGGTCACCGGTTGTACAACCGGTCAGACATAGAACGGCTTCAACAGATTCAATCGCTTCGGCTGATGGGGCTGTCGCTGGACGAGACAAGGCGCCTGCTCGACGGGGCCGTCGCTTCGCCTCTGCAGGTAATCCACCTGCACATCGCCAGGCTGCGTGAGCAGATCGCTATGCAGAAACGACTGGCGGCGCGTCTCGGGACGCTAGCCCAACATCTGGACAGATCTGAAACGGTTTCGCTCGTCGAAGTCTGTCAGACAATCGAGGAAATGATGGCAATCGAGAAATACTTCACACCCGAACAGCTGGAAGTGCTCGAGGAGCGGAGGATCAACGTCGGTGAAGCCCGCATGAAGTCAGTGGGCGACGACTGGAACGTCCTTATCCCGCAGGTCAGAACCGCAATGGAGAACGGGATCGACGCGACGTCGCCGGAGGTGCTTGAGTTGGCGCGCCGCTGGCAATCGCTGGTGGACGAGTTCACCGGCGGCGATCCGGCATTGGCCAAAGCTGTGAAGACGATGTACGACAATGAAGGACTAACATTACAGAAGCAGCTCGAGAATGTGCCGAGTCCAGAAATGTTTGCTTACATCTCCAAAGGTTGTGCGGCACTCAAGTCGTGACACTTTTGTTCGATTACGGGCGTGGGAACTCCGCGCCCGTAATCGCGTGTCAACCTAATTTTGCAGAGCCGTCTCGCTCGGGGTCGTGTGCAGTATCAACCATCCAACAACGCCGGCGAGCAAGGATGCGGCGAACGTCCCCAGTTTCGCGGCCGTCAACAGTTCCTCCGATCCGCCGAAAGCGAGTCCGGCTATGAACAGCGACATGGTAAAGCCGATGCCGCCGAGGCACGCGACTCCGAACAGCATGCGACGTGAAACATCAGATGCCAGCGTCGCCATCCCGCTGCGAATAGCAATCCACGAAGCAACGAAGATTCCTATTGGCTTGCCCAGGAACAGTCCAGCGATCACGCCGAGTGCAACCGGTGTCGTCAACAGGTGTCCGCTGCCGTGCAGCGACACACCCGCATTCGCGATCGCGAATAGAGGCATGACGCCGAAGGTGACGATCCCATTCAGACCGTGCTCCATGCGTATCAATGGTGATTGTGCGTGGTCAGTGAGGCTATTGAGCTGTTCCAGCGCATCCTGATGCGCACGACTCGACAAGACAGTTCTTTCCGGAGCGTGAGCGTCATGAAATTGTCCAAGTGCTTCGCGCGCGCCGGTGAGAAACGCGGCTTCGTCGATGCGCGTGCGTGACGGGATCGTCATCGCAAGCAGCACACCAGCCACCGTGGCATGCACACCTGAAAGCAAGACCGCGATCCAGAGCACAACTCCGATCAACGCATACGCCCACGTCGCGCGCACTCCGACTGCATTCGCGACGATCGACACAACGAGTAGCACACCCGCGGCACCAATCGCTGTCCACGAAATAGTCGCGGTGTAAAAAAGAGCAATAACGAGCACCGCACCAAGGTCGTCCGCTATTGCGAGAGCCGAGAGAAAAACTCTGAGCGACGCCGGGATCCGGTCGCCCACCAGGGCCAGAACCCCGAGTGCGAACGCGATATCAGTCGCCATCGGAACACCCCAGCCGCGCGCGCTGTGATGACTGTAGTTGAGCGCGACAAAAAACAACGCTGGTACCACCATTCCGCCAAAGGCAGCGACCAGCGGAAGTGCAGCCTTCCGCGCGGTGGCAAGCTCGCCGACGAGGAACTCGCGCTTTATCTCGAGCCCCACGAGGAAAAAGAAGACGACCATCAAGCCGTCGTTTACAACGTTGTGCAGCGTGAGACTTCCGCCGAACTCGCCGAAGCCGACGAGCATTTGCGTGTCGAGCAGTTCGTGATACGCGCCCGCCCAGGGCGAATTGGCCCACGCCAGCGCGATCACGGCGCACACGAGCAATACGATGCCGCCTGCTGGTCCCGTCTGCATCAATCGATTCAACGGAAGCGTAAAGTGCTCGATCAGCGGCTTGCGGCCAATCGCCAGCTGTTTCGCTACCGGAGTTGATTTGAAAGGTCGCCTCATGCCTACAGTTTAGCGCCGGAATGGAGATCCAACGAGAGGCCTTTTCGATCGGCACTGGAATTGCCCGTCACGCACGCACGATGAAGCAATCCGAGAACGACTTCAGCCAGGGTCCCGATGCGAACGCTCCCGCCTCCACCAGCTACGATGTGGCGATCATTGGAGGTGGCCCCGCGGGGCTGTCAGCCGCGATCTGGCTCGGGCGCTACTTGCGGCGCGTCGTTGTCATTGATGCGGGAGATCCTCGCAACTGGGAAACGCGAGGCATACACGGATACCTCGGCCTCGAACCTGTAACACCAGCGGAGCTTCGCGGTCGGGGCCGCGAGGAGTGCCGGCGATACGGAGTAACCCTCGTCGATGCTACAGTGTCCGCGGTAGACCGGACCCAAGATGGAGACTTTCAAGTCGAACTCCATTCGGGCGAACTATTTTCTGCCGCTCGTATCCTGCTCGCGATCGGAGTACGTGACGTGTGGCCAGACGTACCGGGTCTTGACCAATGCTACGGCGCCACCGCTCACGTCTGCCCCGATTGCGACGGCTACGAAGCGCGAAACAGGAAAACGGTCGTTATCGCACACGGACGCAAGGCAGCAGGTCTTGCCCTTGCACTGACAACCTGGACGCGAGAGATCGTGATATGTACGAATGGCGAAGCGGCTGAGATGAGTGCAGACATACTCGCCAAACTCGACGCATTGGACATCCCGATCATCGAAGCGCCTATCCGCGCCATCAAGTCCTCGGACGGTGAAGCCCGATCAATCGAGCTGCCGGATGGTATGGCGCTCGACTGCGACCAGATCTTCTTCGCTATCGGGCAGGAACCATCGGATGACCTCGGCAAGCAACTGGGGTGCGAGCGCGATGAGATCGGGCGCGTGGTGACGGATCTTCACTTTCACACTTCCGTCAAGAATGTGTATGCGGCGGGCGACATCATACACGGTCCGCAGATGGCGATTGCGGCGGCCGGAATCGGAGCAGTTGCAGCGGTGGCCATCCATCACTCGCTGCTGCCGGACGGACAGAAACTCTAAGCCCTAACCGTTACCAGTTTATCGTCAGCTTCTGCGGCTTGCCCTGACGCAGGACCTCCAACGTCACACTCTGCCCTGCTGCAAGACGGAGAGCCGTCATGATCCCGAGTGCGCTCTCGACCGCGATTGAATCTGCACGCGTAATCACGTCTCCGGCTCGAAGTCCGGCTTTCATTGCATCGGATCCGTTACCGACATCGACTACCAGCACGCCAGTGGGTGGAACGTTCAGCGCACTCGCCAACCCCGCGTTGAGCCGCGCGAAGTACGCGCCCGCAAATGGCGCCTTGCGATCCGCAGCGACGGGTGCGACAATGGCGATCGGCCCGGTGCCCACTCCCGACACAAGCTGCATGACCGAGGCCTGCTTGCTGCTGAAAGCAATCGACTGCCCGTACGGATGGTCGTCGGTGCGCTTCGCAACTCTTAGAGTAAGTGAGCGAACGCCGTTACGGCGAATCTTTATACTGAGCTCTGTGCCAGGCTTGAGAAAACGCTTGACTGCAAATGCGCTGCTGTTCGCGTCAACATCGTTGTAAGCCAGAATCGTGTCTCCAGCGACGAGACCCGCAGTCTTCGCCGGCGAACCCGGGTCGACGGACGCCACGACCGGGTACGCCAACCGCGTGTCCGAACCATCTATGGCACGCGCATTCTGTGTCACCGAGAGGCCCACCCAGCCGGTGGGAGCTGATGTCTTTTGTGCACCTGCGGTACCGACCGCAACTAATGATGCTGCGGCTGCTGCGATCACGGCGCACCGAATTGATTCCGACACTCAGAACCTTTCCATTGTTGTGCCAACCGGAAGTGAATTCCCCAACTGCTGGAGCGTAGCTTCACGCGCCGCAGCGGCTGAGAGGAAGTACTGATTCAGCAACGGATCCCGCGGAGCATCCTTGAGTGCAGCGAGTGAAGCGGTGGTCATCTCGTCCAGCCCCACAAGACGATCCCGATACAACGATGAACCACCGAGAATCTGCGGGACGGAATCGCTCGCATCGAGAAAGGCTGCTGCGGCCTGGTATTCAGTCTGTGCTCGCACCAGCGTCTTGCGTGCGCTCGCTGGCGAATTGAATGGCTTTCCTGAAATATGGATCGACGAACTGCCCGAGCTGTCGGCGATCGCCTGCTGAATCTGCGTCACGATTGACTGACCGACTGTCATTCCGCGTCCGGCAACGATTCCAACACCAACAAGCGCCGCGCCAGTCGCAACACGCATGGTCCATCTTCCCGTCGTACGCAACCAGCTGGACCGGCGCGGTACAGGTTCGGCGCTCGGCGCGTACGAACGCTCCGGACGGGGTCGTTCACCCGCAGAATCGCGGATGAGCCCTTCCTGGCGAAGCGACATCGACAGATTGTGCCACTCCGTCAGTGGCGCCACCACGCGCGTCTGCTCTCGCGTTATCAGCGCGTCAAGGCCGCGCTCTGAAAGTTCCTTAGATGGAAGTGCCATGCTCTTGTCCAACGCCAGCGGAGAATCCATCAGAGAGATGCGCGAGCAGCCGGCGTAACTTCGCGCGCGCTTTGAACAACTGCGACTTCGATCCACCAGTGGTTATACCCAGCTCACCGGCAATTTCTTCATGCGTGTAGCCTTCAACGTCGTGCAGTAGAAATACCGTGCGCGCGCCAGGCGAGAGTTGCTTCACGGCCTGATCGATTGATTCAGCCATGATGCCACGCTCCGTATCGGCTTCCGGGTTGTCCGGTGCAGCTGCGGTATCATCTTCGACATCCATCTCCACTTTCGCGATTCGCCGGACCTTGCGCAACGCATTGAGTGTACGATTAACAGCAATCCGATGTGCCCATGTTCCGAATTGGGCGTCACCGCGATAACTCGGTAGTGCTCGAAAAATTTGAATCCATACTTCCTGCGCAACGTCGGCGGCCAGGTCCCGGTCGCCGCAAAGACGAAGAACCACGGCATCGATGTGCGGCGCATTCTCCATCCAGAGCTGTCTGAGGGCGCGTTCATCGCCCGCAGCAGCCCGCTGCACTATTGTCTGGTCGGTCGTCATCCAGTGTGTGCTTGTATTTGACTCAGGTCGATACTCAAGGGTTGCCGGATTCGGCAAATATGGCAAATTGGGCTTTCGTCCGTTCTTTCCCGGTTTGCGGGTCCTCTAGGTTGCAGGTCGTCGTCTGATGCTGGCTGCTCTATTTCTCGCCTTTGCCGGGGCTTCCGGCTCCGTTTACCCTGCCCCTCGCGCGGCGGGGCCGAACCTCTATGGCACAACTGGCCTTCCTACCGCCACGCCGGCTTCCGTCGGCATGTCGGCCGAACGGCTGGAAGCCATCGACCGGGTAGTCGAACGCGGGATCGCCGCAGGTGGCTACCCCGGCGCCGCTGTCATAGTCGGGCGAAAGGGTAAGGCCGTTCTCCAGCGTGGCTTCGGCAGGCTGTCCTGGGACTCATCAAGCCCGGATGTCAGCGCGACCTCGACCATATACGACCTCGCGTCTCTAACCAAGGTAGTGGGTACCACCACTGCCGTCATGGTGCTTTTTGACCAGGGGCGCATCTCGCTCGACGCCCCCGTTTCGAAGTATCTGCCCGAGTTCACTGGCGGAGAAAAGGACCAGGTGACGATCAGACAGCTTCTGACACATCGCTCCGGCCTTCCGGCCGGTCGTGAGATTTTTCGCCTCACCCACGATCCGGTCGAGGCGAGGCGCATAATCCTTTCCACGGCACTGATTGCGCACCCGGGACAGCAGTACGAGTACTCCGACCTCGGCGCCGATGTCCTGGCGCTGGCCGTCGAAAAGATCTCAGCGCAGCCGCTCGATGAGTTTCTGGCGGACTACGTATTTCATCCGCTCGGGATGTACAACACGGGCTTCCGACCTGCGGACTCGCTTGACGCCCGGATAGCGCCCACCGGTAGCTCTGAGAGTGGCCGCGCGAAGCGGGGTCAGGTCAACGACGAAAATGCCTACGCAATGGGTGGCGTGGCCGGTCACGCGGGACTCTTCTCGACCGCTGCAGACCTGTCCGTCTTCGCGCAGATGATGTTGAACGGCGGCGTTTACGACGGCGTTCGAATCATCGCCGACTCGACTGTACAACTCTTCACCACCCGGGCCGCCGGCCATCGCGCGTTGGGGTGGGACACTCCAACCGGCTCGTTCGGCTCCGGCGAATACCTTTCCGAACATTCGTTCGGACATACCGGCTTCACCGGAACGTCCATGTGGATCGACCCGGACCGCAACATGTTCGTCATCCTTCTGACGAATCGGGTGTTCGATTCCCGCTCGCCGCATCCGGTGCGGGTGATTGCGGACGTGCGTTCGGATTTGAGTGACGCGGCTTCGCTGTCGGTTACCGACATGCCGTCGGGTCTCATGGTGATGCCCGCTGCGTTCCGCGCTGATCGGGAAGTCGGCTGGCACGAGAGGGTGCGGAGCAAGCGTGCTGGCCGGGCACGGCACGCGAAGTCGTTATCTTCAAGAAATGGAACACGAGCCAGATCAGCAGCATCCAAGTCCAAATCCATCAAGAGCAAATCCGCTGCAAAGCGTTCCTCGGGACACGTTTCAAAGCCCGCCAAGCGGAACCACGTCGTCAAGTCAAAGCACGTCGCAAGCAGCAGTAAATCCAAGTCAGCAACAAAGCACACAACAAAACCCGCAACAAAGCACAAAGGCTGATTCGCCCGAAGCTGCGACTGAACCTGCTGCGACGGAAGCGGCGACGGAAGCTGCAGCGGCCACACAAGGCGTTGTAAGTGTAGATCAGGTCAGGCTCGGTCTGCGGCGCGTGAAGGATCCCGATCTTCAGCTCAACATCGTGGATTTAGGCCTCGTCTACGGAATTCGCGTTGACGGGGCCGTCGTGTCTGTGGACATGACGCTGACGTCTCCTGGATGCCCCTCCGGCCCCGAAATCATGGGCGACGCCGAGCGTGAACTGCTTACGCTTCCTGATGTCGAAGACGTGAAGATCAATCTGGTCTGGGCACCATTCTGGTCGCCCGACAAGATCGAACCAAGGGTGCGGGCCTACCTGGGGTTGTAGCAACAGGCTAACCCTGCGCGGGGCGAGGGCCCCCACAGGACTTCGGCGCGTGAATTGCCGCTTGCAGCGTGATGCTGGCGTGTATGCGTTGTGCATCGTGGTGGGAAATAACGCCGCACTGAGAAATCGCCGATGAGTGGTCCGCACGCGCACCACCATACGCCGGACGACGACGCCACGCCTCAGACTGGCAATAGCCACGATAAACACGCCGGTCACAGTGTAGCCATGTTCCGCGACAAGTTCTGGCTGTCGCTCCTGCTTACGCTTCCGACGTTGATCTGGGGCCACATGCTCCAGAACGCGCTCGACTACACCGCACCGCGCATTCCAGGCGCGACATGGATTCCCCCGATATTCGGCATCGCGGTGTTCATCTACGGAGGACCGCCCTTCCTCAAGGGCGCGGTCCGCGAGATCCGGGATCGCCTGCCCGGCATGATGACGCTGATTTCGCTCGCGATCGTTGTAGCGTTTGCATTCAGCGTGGCCGTCCTGCTCGGCTTCCCGGGCACGCCACTCTGGGAAGAGTTGGCGACGCTTGTAACGGTCATGCTGCTCGGTCACTGGCTCGAGATGCGCTCTATCTCGCAGGCCCAGGGCGCACTTGGGGAACTGGCAAAGTTGCTCCCGAGCACTGCCACGCGCGTCCATGGAGAGGGCGCGGACGAACACGTCGAGGACATACCTATCGCAGAACTGCGCAATGGCGATTTGGTGCTCGTGCGTCCAGGCGCAGGTGTTCCTGCCGACGGCGTCGTGCGCTCAGGACGGAGCGCTGTAGACGAGGCACTCGTAACCGGCGAGTCGGCGCCCGTGGAAAAGGACGAGGGTGCCACGGTCATCGCCGGTACAGTGAATGGCTCGGGCTCGCTTCGAGTCGAAGTCACTGGAACCGGCGACCGCACCACGCTCGCCGGGATCATGCGGCTGGTGGCGCAAGCACAGAGTTCACGTTCGCGCGCGCAGGCGCTCGCCGACCGCGCCGCGTTCTGGCTCACATGGATCGCTCTAGGCGCCGGCGTGCTGACGTTCGTCGTCTGGATGCTTATCGGTGCGACAGCGTCAACGGCCATCGAACGATTCGTCACCGTGCTCGTCATCGCTTGCCCACACGCGCTCGGTCTTGCGGTGCCGCTCGTACTCGCAATCTCGACCACGCTAGGTGCGCGCGCGGGACTTCTCGTACGCGATCGGCGGGGGCTTGAGGAGGCACGCAATCTCACGACCGTAGTGTTCGACAAGACGGGCACTCTTACGCTCGGTGAGCATCGTGTAGTGGCGATGCACACGGTCGGCGATCTCTCGGAGGAGGAAGCACTTCGTTTCGCTGCGGCAGTGGAGCGTGACGCCGAGCACCCGGTCGCGCGGGCCATTGTTACCAGCGCTGCGGAGCGAGGGCTGGTGGTACCTGCGTCGAGCGCGTTCGAGGCGATCCCCGGTCGCGGCGTCCGCGCCACGGTGGATGGGCGCCCGTTTGCGGCTGGTGGTCCGAATCTTCTCGCGAGCCTCGACGTGACACTCGCACCCGAGCTTCGGCAATTCGCGGAGGAGACCGCCGCCCGCAACCAGGGCGTAGTGTACCTCGTCGAGGGGAAGCGCGCACTCGCGGCGTTCGCGGTGGCGGACGCCGTGCGTCCCGAGTCGGCCCAGGCGGTACGGCGACTGCAAGAAGCGGGAATTGAGGTTGTGATGATGACCGGTGATACCCGCGCCGTGGCGGAAGCCGTTGCGCGCGAACTCGGAATCGACACCGTGCTCGCGCAAGTGTTACCGGAGGACAAGGCGGCGAACATCGCAGCGCTGCAGCGGCAGGGCAAGCGTGTCGCGATGGTGGGCGACGGCGTAAATGATGCGCCAGCGCTTGTCACCGCCGATGTGGGCGTGGCGATCGGAGCCGGGACAAATGTTGCGGTCGAAGCAGGCGATATTGTCCTCGTGCGCAGCGATCCACGCGATGTTCCGCGCATCATCAATCTCTCTCGCGTCAGCTATCGGAAGATGCTGCAGAATCTCTGGTGGGCGGCGGGCTACAATATCGTCGCAATCCCGCTCGCGGCCGGTGTGCTGGCGCCCTGGGGGGTGGTCCTTTCGCCAGCCATGGGCGCGGTGCTGATGTCGATGAGCACGATCATTGTCGCCATCAACGCACAGTTGCTCCGCCGTGCGCAGCTTTAAGAAGTCGCGCATGTGGTCCATGTTGAGTCTATGACGCCCGGTGTCGCCAAGTGAGCGATCAGAGGATCCAGTTCATCGAACAGCAAATGGTACATCCCGACCGGCCGACCGGCCGATCAACTGCGATGCTTGTCCCCCGACGCGGGGACTCCGAATTTCGGATCGGATGATTATCCCTCCGCATACCAAACCGCAACAATTCGTAGACGCGCGCTCAATGGCGAGCAGTTGCGCGCGCGTGCATTTTCGGCGAATGGGTCTGGACCGATTCCGTTGGGCATTGTCAGGATGCCTGTTGATGTCTCTCGCCTGCGCGCACAGACGCCAAGTGGCACTGGACTCGGATTCGGGTCCCGAGATAAGTGTACGGCGACTGCGAGTAACGGAACACACGGTTCCTTCCTTGCCGACTTTCTGGAACTCCGTAAGCGAACTCGACATCGCTTCGGCAAGAGCACAGGCCAGCACGATGTCCGAGCGATTTTTCACAGATGCGCTGCGCTCACTCGCGAGTGGAGATGTCGCAAGTTCGGAGGTTCTCTTTCATTCGCTGCTGGAGGATTCCGATCCGCTCGTGCGCGGACGCGCGAGGATCGGACTTACCGTTTCACTGGATGCGCAAGGCAAGTGGCAGACTCTTGCATCGCTGCCACCGGAAATTCGTGCTGCCGGCGACACCGTTGGCAATCTCGTGGACCGTGCATCCGTCGATGCATGGGCAGGCGTGCTACGCGACATCCCTCCGGTCACACTAGACGCTCCCATCACGCCGGACATCTTGCCTGTGCTCGGCAGCAGCATCGGCACACCGATCATCAAGGTGAACATCAACGGGCATGAGCGCTATTTCTGGCTCGACACGGGTGCCACGATGTCGTTGATATCGAGCGAAGTTGCAGCCGAATGCGATGTGGAACCGCTCACAACGGATACACTCGCAATCGCGGCTGCGGATGGTCGCATTGCAGCGCGACCAGCGATCGCCAACATCGTTCGAATTGGCAGGATCACCGTGCGAAATCTGCCCGTAGCGCTGCTGGATCCGCGCGCACTGCGGCTGGACAGTCGACAGGCATACGGACGCATGGTGCCTGTGAAGCTCGACGGTGTGATTGGTTCCGATGTATTGCGCCGCCTCAGTGTTGTACTGGACATGGGCGGAGGAACGATATCACTCGCGCAGCCTGCCGCGCATGCATCGGGGAAGCGATCGCTCGTCTGGATGGGATTCCCGGTAGTGCGGCTTCTAACGAGAGATGGCAAACCAGTCCTGTTCGGCGTGGATACCGGTGCGGACTCGACGATCGTCACGGACGCGTGGATGACAAAGACGCCCGACCCGGAAGTCCTGCCGACGACGGCACGCATCGACGCACTCGGTGCGGTGCATGCTACGAAGCTGCCAGTGCTACGCAACGTAACGGTCGGTGACGGCGAGTACGTACTTCGACTGCGCGGTGTACCGGTCGTGAAGGAAAGGCGACAGACATTTGTCACACTCGACGGTGTGCTCGGCGCCGATGTGCTGTCGCACGCTACGCTTCGTATGGATATCACAAACGGGCAGTTCTCAATTCGTGCGCCGGGGCGCCCGTCAGTTGAGAAAGACACAGATCTTGTGAAGGTGCGGCACTGAGGGGCAGACTGATGAGAACTAATTTCCTGCTCGGATGCTCAGCAAGAGCCGCGATGCAGCGCTGTCAGTGGCGCTCGAGTGCAGGAAGACCATATCTGTGACCCTCGATCGTCACCAGGTCGCTCGATGTGGATCGGACGCACGACTAGTGGTGTACGCTTCATTGAGCGGTCATCCCTGCACACTACTACCTGCGGTCATGTTTGATGAAATCCAAAAACTCCTCGGCTACTCAGTGGGCTCACGTCGTCCTCAGAATATTCGCGGGTGCCATCCTCTGTCAGCATGGCGCTCAGAAGCTTTTCGGCGTGCTTGGTGGCGCTGGCAGCGCGCTGCACGCTCCGGTGTTTGAACTGAGCCTCCGTGGCGTCGCGGGGCCCCTGGAGTTCCTCGGCGGAATACTGATCATCGTTGGCCTTTTCACCCATGTTGTCGCCTTCATACTGTCGGGCGAAATGGCGGCCGTTTATTTCCTGATGCACTCGCCGCGCGGATTCTGGCCGATCGAGAATCACGGTGAGCTGCCGGTGATCCTCTGTTTTGTCTTCCTTTACCTCGCAACGACTGGAGCAGGGATCTTTTCACTGGATTACCTGCGCAATCGCAACCGTCCGACAGCCGTGATGGGTTAGCTCGCCCCAGCAGGATTTCAACGCTTCGGTACAGGCCTGACACGATCGATCGCCGCGTTTACACGCCTGGTGTAGACGCTGACTGACTCATCGTCACTTGGATGAGGTAGCACCCATTCCGGGCGCTCGGGCTCCGAAGAACTGGGCGTATCGATCATGAGATCTCCGCCTGCCGCTTCAACCGCGCTCTCGAAAGCGCCGATGGCGGAGAGCAGGTCAGCCAGATCCGACTCGGTTGCGCGCGTACGGATCGGCACGCCCTTCTGTTCCAGTCTGGTAAGCAGCTCGGCGTTCAGTGACTTTCGCTCTTCGCGGCGAATCGAGTCATCAAAATCTGATTGTTCTGGCATTTGACGAGGGGTTGGAGTAATGAACCTCTATTCAAATCCAGTGCCGCATCTCCATGTTTCGTTTCGAACGCTTGATCAGCCGTTACGCGTAGCTGAACGAGGGGTTTGGATGGAGATAGATGCGGTCGTCATTCCACCATCGCATGGGATAATCGCGCCGGTTACATACCTGGCAGCGTCGCTGCAGAGAAATACAACCATATCCGCTATGTCGTCCTTTGTTGCAACTCGCCTGAGTGGCAGCAGCGCAGCAAGCGCATCTCGTACGGGCCCTGCCGGTGCGAGGCGGTCCATCCCCTCGGTGTCTGCCACAGGACCAGGAATTACGCCATTGACGCGGATGCCGAGTGGGCCCCATTCGAGCGCCAGAGTCCGGGTGAGCATGTCTACTCCGGCCTTCGCGGCACATACGTGCGACTGCATCACCATCGCCTGTACTGCCTGGGGCGCGGAAATCGTCACGATCGAAGCACCGGCCGGCTCCATGTGCTCATACGCCGCCCTGCAAGTATTGAACGTGCCGAGCAGGTCGATATCAATCACCGACTTGAACGCATTCGCTGACATTGCATTCGCGAGTGCCGGGAAATTACCGGCAGCGCCGCAGACAACGATGCTGATCGCGCCGAATCGCTCGTGCGTCGCAGCCGCCGAGCGTAGCAGTGCATCATAGTCGCGAACATCTGCGGCAAAGCCAGCCGATTTTCCGCCACTTGCGGTGATTCCCTCAGCCACAGCATCGAGCTTCGACTGTGTGCGACCAACAAGCGCTACACTAGCTCCCTGCTCCGCGAGTCGCTCCGCGATGCGCTGACTGATTCCCGAGCCGCCTCCTGTAACAAGCGCAGTTCGTCCCTGGAACATTCTGTTCACGAATGTCGTCACGTCAACGTCCCTCGAATTTTGGTGCGCGTTTTTCGCCGAAGGCGCTCATCGCCTCCGCAAAATCACGTGATTGCATGAACGCTGTATTCCAGAGAGCAGTGTACTGGAGGCTCTCGCGAAGTCTGTCGTGTGCGCTTTCGTTCATGACGCGTTTCACGCCTTGCACGGTGAGCGGTGGATTCGCGGCGATCCGTTCGGCGATACTCAATGCGTGTGCGAGAGATGCTTCCGGAGTCGCATCCACGTGATTGATGAGACCAAGCGCAGCGGCCCGGCTTGCGTCGAAGTCGTCGCCGGTCAGACACAGTTCTCGCGCTGCGCCCTCACCGATGATCGATGGCAGGCGTTGCAGACTTCCCATATCCTCCACGATACCGATACGTACGGCGCGAGCTGAAAACATCGCCTCTGTAGAACAGACACGAACGTCCGCCGCGCATATGACGTCGATCCCGGCACCAACGCACCATCCTGATATGCTCGCAACGACTGGCTTCCGACACGACATCAGTGAAATGACAGCCCGCTGCATTTTGGTGAGCTGGTCCAGGAACCGCGTTCGTTCGGCGGCCATTGCTGGTGCACCCAGCGCGTAGCGCAGCTCGCTCGTCATTGCTATGAGGTCGAGCCCAAAGGTGAAATTACCGCCGGCACCACTGAGCACGACTGCGCGCACCTCGGGATTCGCGTCGATTTCGTCAAATAGCTCCGGCGCTTCGCGCCAGAATTCCGGGCCCAGCGCATTTCCCTTACCCGGTCCCTTCATCGTCACATGGGCAATTCCGAAATCAACGGATACATCAAACGCGCTTCGCGCGCCTGCCGATTGCGTGCTGCTATTGGCATTTGTCATCGAGCTTCCTTGTTGGCACTGTGGGATGCGATTCTGGCAATCTCTTCCACACCGAATCGATAGTGCGTCCACTCGTCGAGCGAGGATCCACCATGCTGCTCGTAAAAGCGGATTGCATTCTTGTTCCAGCTGAGCACAGCCAATTCCAGTCGGCGACAGCCGGTTTCCTGAGCAATGCTGCCCAACCGTGCGAACAGTATCCGTCCGACCCCGCGGCCGCGCGCGGATGGCCGCACGTAGAAGTCCTCAAGATAGAGCCCCCGTTGACCCGTCCACGTGGAGAAGTTGAAGAAGTATAGAGCAAAGCCAAAAGTATCCGCCGCGTCCTCCGCCATTATTGCGTACGCGACTGCACGGGGCCCGAAAAGGGCATCATACATCTGATCCGGAGTAGCTGTCGCAGAATCCGGTTCCCGCTCGAATTCCGCCAACTCACGTATGAGGTCGAGGATTGTCGGGATGTCCGCCGCAACAGCTGGTCGAATCTTCACGTCACCCATGATACGTCTCCAGTCTCAGGCACGGTGGGCGTTGGTACACTTCCAGGGAACAAGCACCGCCATCCATTAAAGATACGCCCCATGCGAATGCCTGTAGTTTCCAGGGCTTCATGCAGAAAGCGGCGGAACGCGATTTCGCGTCCCGCCGCTTTTGTACCGTTCGAAGATCTTCAACGCAATGTTATCGATCCATTGACAGTATTTGCGGACAGTCGACGGCCGCCGCTCCCAACGGCGCCGTCTGCGTGCCTACGGCGCCTGTCGAAGTTGAGCGGATATTTGGAATCGATCGAGCCGTTCGTCGTGGTCAACGAGACATCTGCATTGAGAGGGGCTGGTCCAGTGATTGTGATGTCTCCATTTACGGTCCGGAAGCGCATGTCACCAGTTCCGCCGGAACCCATGGTTACTTCGACGGAGCCATTGACGGTTTCGCCTGAAACGGTGCTGCTACGCGTTTCGACACTCACATCACCGTTCACGCTTCGGGCATTCACCTCTCCAGTTACGCCCGCGACGCGCACTGCACCATTCACCGTGCGCGCTCGTACATCGGAGGCCAGTCGCTCAACAGAGACATCTCCGTTAACGGTGTTACCCGACAGTTGCACGCCGGTTGGGACCTGAACGGAAAATTCGACCGCGACATTCCTGCGCCGGTCGCCACCTTGGTTCCTGTCCTGGCTATGCATGCCATCAGTGTCACAAGTGGCATCATCGTTCCACATCGCACAGATGACAAGGGTGTTGCCGTCGCGTACTACCGCGTAGTGGACCGTGCTCGGATCACCACCAGAGTGAACGTGCTTGACTGCCGAGAGATGAACGCTCCCATCGGAGCTCGGGGTGAAGTGCATCGCTCCGTTCACGCTGTAAACTCGAAACGATCCACCACTTGGCAGTGCGCCGTCCCACTTCCAGGTCGTGCCATCCCGACCCAGATTCTGTTGCGCGAACAGCGGAGTCGCACCTATGAACAGCGCGCATGCTGCACCCGCCGCGTATCTGAATGTCCTGATCATGGATTCCCCTGAGAGATGTGCACACTACCGCTGAATGTTTCGACGTGCAGCCGGCCCTGACCCTGCCCAATTATGAAATCAACACTTGAAGTATCATCATCGTCGGAGGTGCGACGCTTGACCGCACCCGGATAGTCATTCGAAACCGATCCGCTGAAAGTTTCGACACGGATCGCAGCGTTTGCGTTGCCCGCGATCCTGAGATTGGTCCGGCCCGAGTGCGTTTCGAAGTTATACCTCGCCGATCCACCCACGGGTCCGGCAAAGTCAAGGTCGCCGCTGACGGAGGTTGCGTGAATGCTGCTTCCAGCGACTCCGTTCAGTGTGATCCCACCGCTCACCGTTTCGACACTGGCCGATCCACCCACGCCGGTTACGGAGATTCGGCCGCTCACATTCTCCACATGGGCCTCGCCACCTACATTCGCGACCGTGACGTTACCAGACACTCCTTCGACACTTAGTCCGGAACCAACATCACGCACGTTGACCGACCCGCTTACGTTGCTGACCTCCAGTCGACCGCGAAGCCCGGAGGCATCGATATCACCGGATACCGCCGAGAGACTGGCCCGGGAACCGGATGGAACAGTCACATCGTAAGTCGCAGTACCAACGTTGTTCCGATCTCCGCCCGAGCCGTTCCTCGTCTGTTCGAGGCTCAGGTGAGAATCACTCGCGTCGAATTGCAGCGACGGTGGGCCGGAGGTACTTGCCACGACGCGGACCTTGTTCTGGTTCCATGTCGAGAGCTTCATGGTGCCAGCGACGAGCGACAACTCGACCATTCCATTCTGGGAGAACGGTACAGTAGTATCGATCCTCGCCACTCCATCATCACCGGACCACGCACGCGGCGCACGCGGCGCACGCGGCGGTCGTGGGGGGGCAGGTACCCTCACCGGAGACGTCGGACGGGGAGGCGTTGGCGGCGTCGGTGGTGTCACCTGCGCGTCGGCCGGAACTGTGCCTGCGATCAAGCCGGCAATCAGCAGCGGCATCACAAAGCTTCGGATTGGTATTCTCATTCGTTTGTTCCTCATGATCTCGTGCGTCCTCACGCTGCCGGGAGCAATACAGCTGCGCGTAGTAGTCCTGTCTTCTTCGCGAGCGTACGGTCCAGTTGATCGTTCAGGAGACTGCTGTTCGGATCTTTCGCAAGCGCTTCCTTCGACTGGCGAATTGCTTCGTCGATCACATCAAGGTTCTGCTCGATGATCTTGACCGTCGCAGGATTCAATTGACTGCGGCGCAGCTCAAGTGCGGAATGCAATGATGCAATCTCTGTATCATACGTCTTTCGAACCTCATCATTCACCGCCCCAGTGGTACGCGACGCCAGTTGGATTCCCGGCTGTCTGGCCTGCGGAGTTTCGGCCGCGCTCTTGGGTATCGTCGCCTTTTGCCTCGTTGGAACAGTCTCAGTGGTTGCAACTTGTGTTTCACCTGCTCCAGTCCGCGCCGGATCCCGGCCAGCTGCAGCAGTGTTTGGTTCCGTGTTGATTGAATTGCGATTATCAGTTGCGACCGCAGTGGATGTGCCGGGCGCACTGGCGCGTGACATTATGATGTACGTTATGCCAGCGGTGCCGGCAATCAGCGCCGACGCCGCGATGAGCGTAGGAATCCAACCGCCCGTCAGCCTTCGTGACTGACGCGATGCGGGCGTCGACATTGGGAGAACGCGCGCCGAGATACGACTCTCGATCGCCGGCCAAAGGTCGTGCTGCGGAACGATTCCGTGCAACAACTCTGGATTCTCCTCGAAAAGTTTGGCCACTGATTCTGCAGTTTGCTCATCATTCATGAGCGGGTCTTCGTCAATCATGACAGTGCCTCCCTCAGGAGTCGGCGTGCGCGGTGAAGCTGAGCCTTGCTCCCACCGGAAGTAATGTCGAGCATCTCCGCGATTTCCTCGTGTTTATATCCTTCAACATCATGCAGAGCGAACACTGCGCGAGCACCCGGCGGTAAAGCGGCGATCGCAACTGCCAGATCCATTTTTTCTGCAAGATGCTCGTGCTTCGTTATTGGCGGCTCGGCATCGAGCGCGTCTTCACTATCTGTTCGCGCGCGATTTCGGCGATCCGTGCGTTGAGCTTCGAGTACCACATTTACCGTCAGCCGGTGCAACCATGTCGAGAAAGCCGATTCGCCGCGAAACTGTGGCAGTCTGTCCCACGCTCGCACGAATGAATCCTGTGTGAGTTCTTCCGCGCGCGTTCTATCGCCAGACATCCGCACGCACAGTGCGTACACATGATTGACGTTGGCCCGATACAACCGTTCGAACGCATGCCGGTCTCCGCCCGCCGCGAGCTCGGCATCCGGCTCGGCGCTTGGCGGACTCATGGCCTTCATGGTCTCGGGAGAGGTGGCAATGGCTGTTTGCATCGGTCCTGGCAATATGACGGGCCCAGACGATGGAAGGTTTGAACCGGGTTTGGTACCCCGTCATTTCGGTGAAATCGGGACACCCTCTGCCGCCTCGGTCGCCCGTAATCGATCGCATCCGAAGAGAAAATGGATCTCCGCTTTCGCGGGGATGACGCGGGGGGCTATCCCGGGGCGGACTACCCCTTGAGCGCAGCCACGAAGTCCGGGCCCAGCACCTCGGCTTGCCAGTGCCGAAGTTCGGTGACTTCCTGCAAGTCCTCGACATGCTTGGGCTTCCTGCGCGCGACGGCTTCCATCCGCTCGCGGGCGCAGAGCACGCCGGGGTCCAGTTTGAGCCGCTGAGCTGCGGCGTCTCGAACCGATTTGAGCTTCGCGACATTGGCGTCGAAGTCCGGATCGCGATCCCATCTCGCCGCGCGGGGGAAGCGAGGAAGATCTGCCTCGGGAACATCCAGGCCGCGCTTCACCGCATCGAGAAGTTCCGAAGCGTGCCGCTCCAGAACACCGCGCGGAACACCCTTGATCGCAGCGAGAGCCTGGCGTGTAGTAGGCTGCGTTCGAATGATCTCGAACATCGCCTCGTTGCCCATGACCCGGAACGTCGCGCGGTCGAGGGTCGCCGCCCGTGCGTCTCGCCAGGCGACTAGTTCCCTCAGTACGGCGAGTTCACGCCGCTTGAGATCCCGCGCACCCTTGGTGCGCAGAAATGAAGTCGCCGCGTCGTCCGGCGCAAACTGGACAGATTCCAGGCGCACAAATTCTTCCTCCGCCCAGGACATCCGTCCCATGGACTCAAGCCCTGTGCGCAGCTCGTCTCGCAGGTCGAGCAGATAACGCGTGTCCTGCGCCGCGTAATCCAACATGCCCGATGTGAGCGGGCGCATTGACCAGTCGGCGCGCTGATGCTGCTTGTCCAGTTTCACACCAAAAAATTTGTCCAGAAGCGCCGCGAGACCGAAGGCTGGAATTCCGAGCAACTGGGCGGCTATTCTGGTGTCAAAGATGTGGGTCGCATGCCATCCGTAATCCTGTCGCAGGAGACGCAGATCGTAATCCGCGTCATGGAATATGACCTCCACTTCCCGATCTTCGATCATTGAGCCAAGCTTCGGCAACACTCCGGCGAGCAGCGGATCGAAGATGGCGCTATGATGCTCCGTAGATAGCTGCAGCAGGTAAATGCGATCCACGAAACGATGGAAACTGGCGCCTTCGGTGTCGATCGCGAGTTCGCGAACACCATTAAGCGATTCCATGAACGAAGCGGCTCGCTCGGCGGTGTCCAGGTAAATGGGCTGGTACGGATCTGCCATACTTCAATCTATCATGACCACAATGAGCTCCCCACGGCAGTCAGGATGGCGCACCCGCGACGTAGCTCGGGCGACGATAGTGGTAATGCTGGTCGCACTTGGCGGGTTCGTAGTATTCCGGGCGCACAACCTGATCTTTGTTGCGTTCTTTGGCCTGCTACTCGGTCTGGCCGTCTCCGCCGGCGCCACGCGGCTTCGGCGCTTCGGGATCGGTCAGGGATTCGGAGCGGCGCTGATCGTCGCCGCGTCAATAGCCTTGTTGATCGGCTTTGGCGCGTGGACAGGTCCGACGGTTCGAACCCAGTACCGTGAGCTGAAACAGCGACTGCCGGAGGCGTTCGTCAAGCTCGATGCGTGGCTGGGCCAGCGCCAGGGCGGCCTGGTCGGGACTCTCTTGTCCACCGAACCAGATTCTTTAATTGGCGCGTCAGTTGCGCGCCAGCATACCGACACCATCGCGCCAAAGAGTGAGATAATTCCAGATTCCCTGGTTCACGTCCGGGCGCTCAGGGAGCAGATCCTCGCGCGCGGAACCGGAGCAAACGGCTTCATCTTCCCTGTCCTCCACTCGACCGTTGAAGTCTTCGCGGGGATAGTGATCATCTTCTTCCTGGCGGTTTACATCGGCGCCGACCCGTTGCTTTACCGAAACGGCATCATAGGGCTGATGCCCCACCGGGTTCGCGTTCGCGGCGAACAGGTGCTCGACGCCATTACCGTAGCGCTGCGCCGGTGGCTGGTCACACAGCTCATCGCGATGGTCGTGATGGGGGCCGTCGCCACTGGGGTGCTCACGGTCCTGCACGTCCGAGCGGCGCTGCCGCTCGGGATCCTGTCCGGGTTACTGCAATTCGTCCCGATGGCAGGTCCGATTATCAGCGCTATACCTGCCATTGCGATGGGCTTCGTGGATTCACCGCAGAAGGCGGCTGCGGTGCTAG
>JBDTAW010000123.1:0-17714 GCA_039924445.1 Gemmatimonadaceae bacterium | reverse complement strand
GGCATAATCGACAAGTCTGGTGCGTGGTACAGTTATGGCAGTCAGAGGATCGGGCAGGGTCGTGAAAACGCCAAGCTCTACCTCAAGGACAACGCTGCCCTTATGGCAGAAGTCGAGGTCAAGGTGAAGGCTTTGCTGGGGATCACAGCCAATGGCGTGGCCGCTCCAGAGCCGGAGGCGGTGGAAGAGGTCTAATCCACTCCTTTCGACCAAACGAATGTTTGTCGCCGAGTTGGTATGGTTTGTAGTAGATGGGGCCCGGACTCCCCGCCTAATGCGAATCGTGCTGGCTCGGCGACTGTCGTTTTAATCAGACAACTGTGGCTCAGACTCCATACAATCGCGCACTGGACCTCCTCTCGGCGCGCCCCTACACGGTGAAACAGCTGCGCCGCAAGCTGCTCCAGAAAGAGGTTCCGGTTGAAGAAGCCGAAGCGGTGATCGCGCGGCTGCTCGGTGCCGGGCTACTGGACGACGAACGCTACGCGCTCGCGTACGCGCGATCCAAATTGATCAACCAGGGAGCTTCGGCGCGCAGAATCAGTCAGGATCTGGCGCGAAAAGGCGTCAACTCGGAACTCAGCAAGCAGGCGATCGCGCAGGTCGTCGATGAAGAAGAAGTGGATACGAAGGCAGTCGTCGAGCGAGTCGCGCGGAAGAAACTTGCGTCGATGGGGAATCTGGAGCCGGTGGTGCAGAGACGGAGATTGTTCGCTTTTCTGGCGCGGAAAGGGTACGAGTTGGATGAGATACGGGACGTAGTGGCGGAGGTGGGGAAAGGATAGTCATCCCGGCCTGCGGCGGTATGACAACACCTGCGGCGGGATGACAGCCGTCCCCGCCTATATTTCAAGGCTATATGCAATCGTCCGAAATCCGCACCCGATTCCTCAAATTCTTCGAGCGCGAAGGCCACAAGATCCTTCCAAGCTCTTCGCTCGTCCCGTCCGACGATCCCACGCTCCTTTTCACCAATGCCGGGATGGTGCAGTTCAAGCGCGTTTTCCTCGGCAACGAGGAGCCGCCGACGCCGACCCGGCGGGCTACCACGGCGCAGAAATGCGTGCGTGCGGGTGGAAAGCATAACGATCTCGAACAGGTTGGTCATACAGCGCGGCATCACACGTTTTTCGAGATGCTGGGCAATTTCTCGTTCGGTGATTACTTCAAACGCGATGCGATCGGTTTCGCCTGGCGGTTTGTAACGGATGAACTCGGGCTCAAGTCGGAGGACCTTCGCGTTACGGTGTTCCGCGAAGACGATGAGGCGCGCGATCTGTGGAAAGAGATTGCCGGCCTCCCTGACAATCGCGTTTACGGCCTCGGCGAGAAGGACAACTTCTGGCAGATGGCGGACACCGGCCCATGCGGGCCGTGCACCGAGATCTACGTCGATCTCGCCCGCGTGGCTCGCGACTGGAAGGCGCCATCTGGTTCTACGGGCGCATGGACTGATCCCGCAATTGTGGACTTCGACACGGAGACGTTCGTTGAAGCCGCCGAGGCTGGGCGATTTGTCGAGATCTGGAATCTCGTCTTCATGCAGTACGATCGGCAGCCCGACGGAATGCTGTCACCCCTACCCAAACCCTCTGTAGATACTGGCGCAGGCCTGGAGCGGATCGCGGCTGTGATGCAGGGTGTGTCCAACAATTTCGATACTGACACGTTTGCGCCGCTGATTGCAGCGGTCGAAGCACAGGTTGGAGTGGGCGCCATATCTGATCCGGACGAGCGTATCGCTGCGATGCGCGTCATCTCGGACCACGCGCGCTCGATCGCGTTCCTGCTCGCCGATGGGGTGTACCCGGCCAACGACGGACGCGGTTATGTGCTTCGTCGCATCCTGCGCCGTGGCGTTCGTTACGCGTGGCTGCTGGGGCGCCGCGAACCGACGCTCACGCGCGTCGTCGAGACTGTGATTGATACGATGCGTGATGTATATCCGGAGCTGCAAGCGCGCCGGCAGCACATTCTTGATACGACGCACGCCGAGGAAGAGCGGTTTCTTGCCACGATCAGCGCGGGCATGCAGCGGTTCGATGAACTGGCTCCGATGCAGACGACGCAGGAGCGCGGCATTTCGGGTGACGATGCGTTCAAGCTGTACGACACGTATGGATTCCCGATCGATCTCACGGAACTGATGGCGCGCGAGCGTAAGTACACGGTCGATATTGCCGGCTTTGAGCACGCGCTTGGTGCGCAACGGACACAGTCGCAGCAGGAGCGCCGGTCCAGGAAAATCGGCGTCGCCGCAGATGACCTGGCTGATGCAGCGGCATGGTCTGATGTCGCGGGTTCGCTGGCTGATGCGATCGCGAGCAGTCACTTTGTTGGCTATGCGATGCGCGATGCGGATACGGAAGCGCTTGCGGTGCGGTCGATGAGCGACGGCAGGGTCGCAGTGTTGCTGCGCCAGTCGCCATTCTATGCTGAGTCCGGCGGACAGATATCAGACAGCGGCGAAATTATTGGCGAGGGATGGCGCGTCGTCGTGGATGATGTGCGCAAGCTCGACGGCAAGCCAGTCGCGATTGGCAAGGCGCAGGGCAATGTGACGAGGGGTGCCGTACGCGCCAGCGTCCCGCGCGATACAAGACTCGACACCGAGCGCAATCACACCGCGACGCACCTGCTGCACGCTGCGTTGCGCCAGACGCTCGGCGAGCATGTTCACCAGGCTGGTTCACTGGTTGCGCCAGACAGATTGCGCTTCGACTTCACGCATACGGGCCCACTCACGCACGAGCAGATCACGCGTGTCGAGGAAATCGTCAATCGAGGCGTACTATCCGCTACACCGGTGACGACAACCGAGCGACCGTACAAGGAAGCGGTTGCGTCAGGTGCGATGGCGCTGTTTGGCGAGAAATATGGCGATGTTGTGCGGGTCGTTAACATACCGACGCTCTCTACGGAATTGTGTGGGGGTACACACGTGCGGAACACCGCGGAGATCGGTCTGTTCAGCATCGTGAGCGAATCCGGCATCGCCGCTGGGGTACGTCGCATCGAGGCCATTACCGGCACGCGTGCATACGAAGCGGAGCGCGAGCGCTCTGAGTTGCTTCGTGATGTGAGCGATGTCATGAAAGCGACACCGGCTACACTTTTGCGTCGAGTGCATGCGCTGAGCGACGAGCGCCGAGCGCTGGAGAAACGCGTGTCTGAACTGATGCGCGGCGGTGCAGGCGGAGCGAGTGGCCCGGTTCAGGAGTTGCTTGATGCTGCGACTGCGCTCGATGGCTTGAGACTGGTCGCGAGGCAGGTGTCGGTATCGGACGCGAAGTCGCTGCTGGAGCTTGCAGAGGCAGCGCGCGAGTCGGCGACGGACGCAGTGCTTGTGCTGGTGAGTACGATGGAAGGAGATAAGCACGCTGTCATCGCGGCCGCAGGTGATGCTGCACGCGAGCGTGGCGCGCGGGCCGATGTGATTGTGAAGACTCTCGCGAAGGAGTTCGGTGGGCGAGGCGGCGGAAAGCCAGCACTGGCGCAGGGCGGCGTTCCGAGCGCCGACGTTTTCCCAGCACTGCTGGAGCGGGCGGCTGCAATCGTAGCGGAGCAGGTTGGATGAGTCGATCTGACGAGCGTCTTGGAGAATGGCTGGACGGTGCACTGACCAACGCTCCGCAGGAACTTGCGGTTCGCATCCGGACCGCGCTGCCTGCGGGTTGGCGAGATGCGAATCTGGAACAGGGCTCGACAATTCTGAAAGACGCTGCTGCGTCGGAGTTGCGCATCTTGCTCGGACGTGGTTGCGAAACACGTCGCGCTGCAGCCGGACTCCTGACCGTCGATGCCTTGGTGACGTACGCGTGCGAGCTGCTTGCACTGAGCGGCGCGGAGATCGAGCAGGGTTCCATCGCGATTCTTGATGCAATCGGCGGTGTTTTAAGCGGAATGGAGTCCGCAGCATGATTGTAATTCTGTTTACCGGCGGCACGATTGCGATGCGCAATGATTCGTCAGCGCGCGGAAATACGCTGGCGCTGACTGGCGCTGACATCGTCAAGGCGACGACGGGCATCGACAACACGAGTGCAGTCGAGACGGAGGATTGGGGGCATTACCCAGGCCCTCATATGAGCATCGCGCGGATGTGGGCGCTGCGGAACCGGATTGCGGAACATCTCGCACGCGAAGAAGTGGCCGGTGTAGTCGTTACGCACGGCACCGACACGCTTGAGGAATCCGCATACGTTGCTGCGCGGTCTCTTCCGTCGGCCAAGCCGGTCATCTTCACCGGCGCCATGCGTACGCAGAGCGATCTTGGCTGGGATGGGCCGGCCAATCTCTTCGAAGCCGTACACGTCGCTGCGAGTCCTGCCTCCGTTGGCCAGGGCGTCATGGTTGTCTTGAGCGGCCAGATATTCACGGCGATCGATGTAACCAAGTCCAACACACAATTGCTGGACGCATTCGAGAGCCCGGGTCTTGGACCTATCGGCTATCTCGATGAGGGCGAGGTGATTTTCCGGCGCGAGTTGCCGCCGGCGATTCCGCAGATCATTCCTGTCGAGCCCGCGACGCCGGTGGACGTTTTCTTCGCTTCCGCCGGTTGTGACTCACGGCTGCTCGATGCAGTGCGCAATGAGTCACGCGGCGCCGTCATTGCGGCGATGGGCCGAGGCAACGTGCCGCCTGAAATGGTACCGGGGATCGGGCGCTACATCGCCGATGGGAAACCGGTTGTGATCACGTCCCGCACCGGAGGCGGGCGGGTGGGTCACACGTACGCGTATCCCGGTGGCGGACGCACGCTGGAAGACATGGGCGCAATTCTCGCCGGTTCGCGGCGACCGCAACAGGCGCGCATCGATCTCATGCTCGCGCTCGGTGCCGGTGCGTCGGACGGCGAGCTGCGCGCGCTCTTCGCGAACTGACCGTCGAGCAAATTCGGCATGCCTCTAATGCAGCCGCCGGATGCGGTCCTGGAAATCACGAGGGTGCTCGAGGACGCTGGCCATGAGGTCTGGTGTGTTGGCGGTGCGGTGCGAGATGCACTACTCGGCATCCCGAATCTCGACTGGGATCTCACGACTAGCGCAAAGCCGCAGCAGGTGCGGCGGCTCTTCCAGCGCACGATTCCCGTAGGAATCGAGTTCGGGACGATCGGAGTTCTGGACGACACCAACGTGATGCACGAGGTGACGACATTTCGGTCTGATGTCGAAACCGACGGACGGCACGCCGTAGTCAAATTCGGCGATTCGCTGGAGGAAGATCTCGCGCGGCGCGATTTCACGATCAATGCAATAGCGTATTCGCCGTCGCGCGATGAGTTGTGTGATCCGTTCGAAGGTCAGAAGGATCTCGCTGCTCGCAAGTTGAGAGCCGTAGGCATCGCGAAAGAGAGAATGCGGGAAGATCGCTTGCGTGCGTTGCGAGCGATGCGATTCGCAGCGCGGTTTGACTTCGAAATGGATCCAGCGACGTGGCAGGCGATTGTCGTGAGCGCCCCGCATCTCCAGCGGCTCTCTCCCGAACGAGTACAGCAGGAGATCGTCAAGACGATGAGCCAGGTCGCGCTGCCCAGTAAAGCGTTCCGGATGTGGCGCGATAGCGGTGCGCTCGCGGAGCTCATACCCACACTCGCAGGCATTACCGACGTCGAGCTCCGAGCGCTGGATCACCTGCGCCTTCCATTGCTGCCGCGTCGTCCTCAGCGATTGCAGACGCGACTTGCTTGTCTCTTCTCGGCGTCACGCCGCGGAACCGTAACCGCGACGCTAAAAGGGCTCCGTTTTTCGAATGCAGATGTCTCGTGGGTGGGTGGCCTGGTTGACCGCTGGCACGATATTGGGAGAACGATGACCGAAGAGTTGATGCAGCCCGATGCACCGACCGACGCAACGTTGCGTGCATGGGCCGGTCGCGTCGGTCGCACACGCCTGTCACCGGTGCTCCGTATCGCCGACGCGCACTGGTGGGCAACGCGCGAGAGTGGGAAACCGGCGCCGTCACAGAGTCGGGCTGAATCCGTCTATCGGCGCGCAGTCAGGATCGCATACCGTGATCCGGTGGAGGTCTCCGATCTGGTGGTGAATGGCGACGATCTCCTCAAGGTAGGCATCACTGGCAAGCGGCTCGGCGAGACACTCCGGGCGTTGTTGCAGTATGTTCTTGAAGATCCGATGCGGAACAGCCGGGAAGCATTGTTGAAATACGCGGAGCAGCACTCATGATCTTTCGTGGACAGCCCCAACAGGTCACGGTGTGGCATCGGTTTCGATCGGGGCGCGATGGCTTTACGTTCGACGAGACTGTGGAGGGATTGTTCGAGGCGCATGTAGCCTCGAACGCCGAGCGCGCGGTGGATCTGATGTACGTACTCAGCGAACACCTTCCTCCCGCCGTGGACGTTGCGCTCACGGATCGCCGGACTCAGGCATCGTGGATCGGAACCGACGTTGCGCTTCCGGACGTTCGCGACGCGATAGCTCGCCTCAAGATTCCGCTCGCGACGTATGCGGGCGTGGACATAACGCTATATACGGCGGACGACCAACTCTCACTAACCGCCGCCCTGGACCTGTGGGCCATCGGGCGAAGTGACAGATGGTTGTATCTGTTGCAGTCTCGTGGACTGGAACGATATGCTGCTGTCGCAGAAAAAGCGTGGCGCGGACAGCCGTGGGATAAATCGCCGGCGATGGTATTGAGCACCGCGCTTGCCGCCGCGGCGGACCGGCTCTCACTTGCCGAAGTAGAGTGACGCTCGCCGCTCTACTGGCGGCGATTGTTGCCGCGCTTGCGAATGTCGTGGGTGCCGCGTTCGTAACAGGACGCCGGGTGTGGAGCGCGCGTGATCTGGATATCATGATCGCCTTTTCGGGCGGTTTCATGATTTCCGTCGCCGTGGTCGATATGATACCCGACGCGGTGGTGGCGCACGGCGCGACTGCAGGTTGGATGGTGCTTGCCGGATATCTTGCCGTGCATCTTACGCAGCATAACCTCGTGCCGCACTTCCACTTTGGTGAGGAGACTCACCATGTGACGCGAGCGGTCGGGATTTCGGCGCTTATCGGACTGATGCTGCACATGTTGATGGATGGTGTCGCGATTGCCAGCGGATTTGGAGCAGGCGCCAGCGTCGGCACACTCGTTGTTGCGGCGATCATTCTGCATAAGCTGCCTGAGGGATCGACAGTATCGAGCCTGTTCCTCGCGGCCGGTTTCAATCGACGCAACGCGCTTGGCGCAGCATCGCTGCTCGGGCTGGCCACCGTGATCGGTGCAGTATTGACAGTGGTCATCGCGCCATTGGCGAAGTATGGCCTTGCGCTCTCCGGCGGCGTCACGGTTTACGTTGCAGCTTCGAACCTCGTTCCCGAGATCCAGCATAAGCACGACTGGCGCTTTCCAGTCGCGTTTTTCGGCGGATGCGTGGCTTTCGGCGCGGGACATGCCATACTGGCTTTCGTATAGCTGAACAGCGCCTCCCTTGAAACTGCCCAAGCCAAATCGCCGAAAGGTCGAACCATCATTGTTTGCGGCGCCAACCGATGCGCAGCCGCTCGCTGCGCGCATGCGACCGCTCTCGCTCGCCGAGTTCATCGGGCAGGAGCATCTCCTCGGCGCGGGTAAGCCGCTACGTACGGCGATCGAGCGCGGAAAAGTGGGATCGATGATCTTCTGGGGTCCACCTGGGACTGGCAAGACGACTCTCGGGCGGTTGATCGCGCAGTACACGGATTCCGAGTTCGTTCCTTTCTCAGCAGTGACTGAAGGCGTACCGCGAGTGCGTGAAATTGTCGGTGAAGCGGAGGAACGATTGCAGTTGGGGCGCCCGACGATTCTGTTTGTCGATGAAATTCACCGGTTCAATCGCGCGCAGCAGGATGCGTTTCTCCCGCATGTGGAGCAGGGTACCATCACACTGATCGGTGCGACCACTGAGAATCCTTCGTTCGAGGTGAACGGAGCGCTCCTGTCACGAATGCGCGTATTCGTACTCGAGCCCTTGACGGAGGGTGATCTTGTCGCAGTGATTGACCGCGCGCTGAGCGACGCCGAGCGCGGACTCGGATCGCGCAGGATTACAATCGCAGATGACGCGCGATCAGTGCTCGCGCGCGAGAGTGACGGTGATGCGCGGCGAGCTCTCACAGCACTCGAAGCCGCGGCCTCCGACGTTGGCGATGGAGGCGAGATCAATGTTGATAGCGTGCGCGATGCCTTGCAGAAACGCTTCGCATTGCATGACAAGAGCGGGGAGGCGCATTTTAATCTGCTGTCCGCGCTGCACAAGAGTCTGCGAGGCAGTGATCCGAATGCCGCGATGTACTGGGCCGCGCGAATGATCGAAGGCGGCGAGGACCCGATGACAATCTTCCGCCGCTCCATCGCGATGGCCGCTGAAGACATCGGGGTTGCAGATCCGCAGGCGCTTCAGCTGGCAGTTGCCGCGCGGAATGCGTATCACATACTCGGTCCACCAGAGGGATATCTGCCGCTGGCGGAGATGTTGATATATCTGGCGACGGCGCCGAAGTCCAATTCGTCGTATCGTGCGCTGAGCGCGGCGATTGCCGCGGCGCAGGAAACGCCGGGCGAGCCGCCACCAATGAATATCCGGAATGCGCCGACCAGGTTGATGAAAGATCTCGGATACCACGCCGGTTACAAATACGCGCACGACAGTGAAGACGCGTACATACCGCAGGAGTATCTACCCGAGAAGCTTCGCGGCTCAGTGTTCTACGAGCCCGGTCCATTCGGTTTTGAGCGAGACATTGCCAAGCGTCTCGCCTGGTGGGACGAAATCAAGCGGAAGGCTCAGGACGGTCAGTAGTGCTTCATGGGGCGATGTTTCTCCAGCGCCGTCACAATCCGCTCTGATGCGTGTCCATCCCAGCCAGCAGGCCTCGGCGGCGTCGCCTTCGCGATGGCCGCAACCGAATCCGCATATGCGCCGAGAATACCGCGCGGTGTGAGTGGCCATGGCGCCATGTGGTTGGTGCCCTGCGTAATCGTTATCGGCCGCTCTGTCTGCTCACGGAGAGTGACGCACGGAACACCGAGTGCCGTTGTTTCTTCCTGAATGCCACCCGAATCCGTGAGAACGCACTGAGCCCCATCGGTGAGCGCCAGCATCTCGGTGTATCCCAACGGCTCGAGGATAGTGAGAGGTGTGAGCTTTGCACCAAGGTGGAAGCGCTCGATGTTCTTGACGGTGCGCGGATGAAGCGGCAGTACCACTGGCAACGATTCGGCGACGAGCGCGAGTCCATCGAGCACCGCAGAGAGTGCAGTGGGATCATCCACATTGGATGGGCGGTGCAATGTTGCTGCTACGTAATTCCGGCGACGAAGGCCGAGCCGCTGCAGCGTGTCGGTTGCGCGCGCGATCGGAAGCTGCAGCATCAGCGTATCGATCATCACGTTGCCCACAAAACTGACCTTGTCGCCGGTAATGCCCTCGGCGGCGAGATTCGCGGCGGCGTCTTCAGATGGCGTGAGCAGGAGATCGGCGAGTCGGTCTGTGATGACCCGATTCACTTCTTCCGGCATGCGCCAATCGTAGCTACGCAGGCCAGCCTCGACGTGCGCGATATGCAGATGCGTCTCGGTCCTCAGCTTCGACGCTACCAGCGTTGTCGCCATCGTGGAATTGACGTCTCCCACGACAACGACCCACTGCGGATGGACCTTGACCAGAACCGGCTCGAAGGCCTCCATGATCCGGGCAGTCTGCACCGCGTGGGTCGCAGTTCCGACACCGAGATGGAAGTCCGGCGTCTTGATCCCCAACTCCTTGAAAAACGTGTCGGACATCGCGGAATCGTAGTGCTGGCCGGTGTGTACAAGGACCGATTCGTGGCCGGCGGCATCCAGGGCACGCAGGATTGGAGCTACCTTCATGAAGTTGGGGCGGGCGCCCGCAACGACCAGTACTTTCATGTGATCAGTTGGCATTATGAGGGGTAAAGCTAGGCGTGCGTGAGTCAATGTCCAACCAGCGGCACTTTCCGTGCAGGGGAGAAAGGGACTATGAAGAAAATATTTGTGATACTGGCCGTCGCCGCGCTGGGAGGGTGTGCATCCCTTGGCGTGGGTGGATTCAAGGAGCCCATCGTGAACTTCAACGACCTTCAGGTTGAAGGTATCGGCACGAAGGGCGGGACTGTCGATGTAGTGCTGAGCGTGTACAATCCGAACGGGTATCGGCTTGAGGCGACGCAGCTGACGTATCGACTACTGGTCGATACCACAGCGGTTGGAGACGGTGTGTACAAGACGCAGTTCACTGTGCAGAGTGGGGATTCCGCGATCGTGCGGTTGCCGGTAAATCTCAGCTACAGTGGTCTGGCGGCTGCCGCGAAGCAGCTCAAGGAGAAGGGCTCCGTGAATTACCGTGTGGTTGGTGACGTGACAGTCTCCACACCAGTTGGTAATTTCACGCAGCCATATGACCGCACAGGACGTTTTTCAACCTTGTCGGGGATGACGCACTAAAGATTGTCACGAGAACTGATTGACCTGACTGCGCCGACCGAGCGGGCGCTCCTGATTGGAGCGCCACGCAAAGGTCGCTACGCGAAGCATCGGACGGCGGAACACCTCGAAGAACTCGCCAGGCTTGCTGATACCGCAGGTGCAATTGTCGTTGGTGAAGTCGTGCAGCAGATCGAGCGACCCAATCCTGCGACATACCTGGGTAAAGGGAAGGTCGAAGAGCTGACGCAGACGATCGCGGACAAGGATGCGACACTCTTGTTATTCGACGACGAACTCAGCCCGAGCCAGGGCAAGAACATCGAGGACATAACCGGAAAGCGCGTGATGGATCGCGCCGAGTTGATCCTGGATATTTTTGCGACACGTGCGCGGAGCGCTGAAGCCAAGATGCAGGTCGAGCTGGCTCAGCTACAGTACATGCTTCCGCGCCTCACTCGGATGTGGGCTCACCTGGAGAAATTCCGCGGCGGTATCGGCGTACGCGGCCCTGGTGAAACGCAGCTGGAAACTGACCGACGCCTGATCAATCACAGAATAAAGGTTCTTGGTCAGCGCCTCACGGAAGTACAGAAATCGCGCGAGGTGCAACGCGGCTCGCGTCGCGGCGAGTTCCAGGCGAGCCTGGTTGGTTACACCAACGCAGGCAAGTCATCGATACTTCGCTCGCTGGCGGCGGATAACAGCATCTTTGTCGAGAATCGACTGTTCGCGACGTTGGATCCGCTGACGAGGGAGGTGGAGCTTGCAGAGGGCGAAACTATCCTCCTGACTGATACGGTGGGCTTCGTGCGCAAGCTGCCGCATCAACTTGTCGCGAGCTTCCGCGCAACGCTGGAGGAGGTGCTGCAGGCCAACGTTCTGCTCCACGTGATCGACATCGCCGATCCGCTGTGGGAGGATCATCGCGCTGTTGTGGTCGAGGTACTGGCGGAGCTTGGTGCGAATCATATTCCCATGATCAACGTGTTCAACAAATCCGACCTGCTTCCTCCTCATGAGCTGGAGGCGGTGCGCGAGCGCATCTCGAACCTGATTCCAGATGCCGTGTTCGCGAGTGCAGAAGAGGAAAACGGACTCGATGCGTTGCGCCGAGCTCTGTTACGCCGTCTTCGCGCTGAGCAGCGCGTTGTGGAACTGCGCGTGCAACTCTCGGACGGACGATTGATGGCCGAACTGCATCGTAGCGGCGACGTCCTTGCTCAGCGCACCGAGGGAGACGAAATGATAGTGTCTGTGCGGTTGAGCCCCGAGGCGCTCGGGCGACTCGGAGCGCGAGCCGTCGCGGTCTGATCGACGCGTTGGCGCGTCAATCAGACCGCATGTGAATGGCCTTCCGCCGCAACACTCGCGGCAACAGCAACAGCAACAGCAACGGCGACAACAACGACTACGGCTGCATCAGTTGCAGCACGTCGGTTTTGTGCGCATTCAGCACCGTAAGCTCGGGGGCGGAGATTACTCCCGTCGCGTTGGCCAGGGTGTTGCTCTGCGCGAATGCGTAATATGCGGCGACTCTGCTCCGCAAAACGGCGTAATCGGTTTTGTTGAGACCACTCGCTGAAAGCGCTGCGGCGAGCGCGCCAGCCTGGTCATTTGGATTCGCCTTGAGCAACGCACGCTGCACAGCGGCCCCACGTGCGAACTGTGCGTACGTCGGTTCGGTGATGCTTGCTTGCGCCGACGCAGTCTGAGCGACGTCTGCCGGTGTTCCTCTTGCGCGCGTTCCGGCTTTCGAGCCGGAAGCTGTGATCCCACGCTTGTTCGCGGCGCCAGCGGTCCCGGTTGCTTCCGTTACCGCGGCTGACGCACTCGGGCCACTGCCGCTTGCTTTCCCTGCGGCACCCTTGGCGCCGCCGCCTTGTTTACCCTTTGACGTGTCAGTTGCGGACTCTACCGTCAGAGAGCCGTTGGTTGCGTCGGCCACAGCCGCTTTCCCGGAGCTCACGACGGTCTTTGTCGTATCGATCACGGCCTTTGCCGAATCGATACTTGTCTTCGCCGATTTAGCCGCGTGAATCAACCTGCCGAATTGTCCCTGGGACGAGACAGGAAGGAGCATCGATACCAGAAGGAGCGTGCCGAAGGAGCTAAATCGTGGAACTCTCATGATTTCCTCCAAGCCGAACGCCGTTTCAGGGTAAAGGGCCCTGAAACCCAACCGATGTAATCTGCTCGCGCTGCTACTGCCGTCAACGGGGAGGTGTGAGGTACTTCGCTGCACGGAGCGCCGACGCCAAAGCTGGCTTATCAGCGCTAAGCTCGGTGTGCACGTTACTCCCTCAGCGGCAGTCACCGCACGGCACGCCAACAGATCGCATTGACGACGTAACCTGGTTCGGACTGATCGCGCGCAGGAGTGTGATATTCACAGTCCCGCGCGCTTGGTATTGCCTACTTTTCCAGCGCGCGAACCAGGTGGACGCCGGCCTTGTCTCTTACGCCCAGATAAACAACACCGCCCGGTCCGAACCCAGCGACCGTCGTGCCCTTTGGGGTTACAACACAATCGATAAGCTTTCCGCTTCTATCGATCACGTCGTACTCTGGGCCAGCCGCAGTCGTGTCCTCGTTGATGATGCGAACCCAGAGCTTGCCCTCAGCATCGGAGTGCACAGCGCCAGATGCGAACGCTGGTTTGTAGTCTGGCAGATCTTTTGGATCGGCATAGCGTATCAGCGACTCGATCGAGACGCGCGCCGCGCCGCCAGCTGGTCCGCCGGGTGTCGCGTCAGCAGGGAAACGGCCACCTCGCGCTGCGCCTCCGGCTCTGAAGCCACCGGCGAAGCCGCCGCCGCCAAAACCTCCACCGCCGCCAGCCGCGGGGCGTTGGCGCGCTGAGTCACCTGCCGCACCCGGTTGCGTCGTCGCGAGACGCAACGCTTCCCGTGCGGCCTTCACGGAGTCGATGATTGCGACCTTCATCGAGTCGTTCAGGCGTTCCCAGGGAAACGGAATGCTCGGACCCGATGTCCTGGTGCCGTCGCTCGTGATGTAGTCCACGTGATAGTTCCGTCTCACAATCGCGATCGTACCGTCCGGAAGCAGTGCCCAGTCGTCAACGACCTGAATGGGATTGATCACGGGTGTAATGCGCCGGCCGGCTGCCGTTACAGTCCAGACCAGCTTTGTCGTAGCAACCTGCGTGAACGCAGCAGTGTCTTCCTTGCGCGTTGCAAGATTAAACCGGACGATTGGCGACGTATCTGGCTGCTGAGGCGGCTCGAGCGTTGTCCCTGACCGCTGCGACCGGAAGTTGAAATTTGCCAGGTTGCGATAGATCAGCAGACCATTTGCGTCAAAACCGGCATCGCCGCCCCGCGCTCCGCCGAGCAGTGCGGAGACTTCTGATGGCCTGGGCGCGGCAATTACGCGATTGATATTTCCGGCGGGATCGATCACGAGCATGGAATACGACGCTGGATCGACGAACAGTGTGGAATCACCTCGGTATGGTACGAGCCCGCCGTCAACTGTTCCGTATGCTTTATTCGTTGCTCCGGTAGTGTCTGCTACGACTCGGATAAGCTTCATGTTCGAGTCGAGCAGAAGCACTTGCCGATTGATCGGGTCGTTTACAAGCACATTCCCATTCGACAGCGCACGTACTGCCGCGATTGATCCCATCGGCGCGGAAGTTGACACCGCCTGCCCAAGTGGTCGCAACGGCGGCCTGGATGGAAGGCGCTGCTGTGCGTCCGCGCTGACGGCGATCGCCGCGATCGCAACGACAATACCTGCCGTGCGCGCGACCGCGTGCCGTTGATTGATTTTGAGCGTCATCTTGAAATCCTTGATTCCGACGTTAACTGCGCTGTTTCATTTCGTATCGTCATCTGGATCAACCTCCGCCACGGCGGCCACCACCACCACCACCGCCGCCGCCGCCACGTCCACCGCCGCCGCCAAATGCTCCGCCGCCAACATCTCCGGCGGTTCCGGCACGGATGCCCGCGAGGTAGCGTCTGTTGATCATGCTGGCCACAAGAGTCGGCAGGCTGCGCTTCTGCTCGTCTGTCAGTAGTGCGTTGATGCGAGGTGACAGTGCAATGAGCAGATCAACACTCGCCTCACGTGCCCTCGTGTACCGCGCATACGCTGCGCCCTGATCGTAATCCTTCGGCAGGTCTGCCCAGTACTTCGTCACCGGCGTCCAGATCGAGTCCAGCGCGATCGTATAGCGTCGATTCCACGATGCCAGCGAGTCAGCTTGCGGACCGGTCAGTTGAAGAGTGTCGCTCTGGCGAAGCATCTGTGCCATTGGATTCAGTACACCGCCACTGCCGTAAATGCCCTTCAACATCGGTGCCGGCAGCTTGAACCCTTCCTGCTTGCGGCCGCGATCGAGTTCCTGAGTGAGGCGCTGCCGTTCGCGCGAGGGGCCAATATCGACCCGCAGGCCCACGGTCACTACGACGGGCGTCCGGAACTGCTGGAACTGCGGATTGCTGCTGCCGAAGCGCGGGTTCACATCATATATGTAGTCTTTGGTTGCTGGGTTGAAGCCCCGCACATAGAACAACGTCTGGTCAGGAGACGAGTTCTGCCCCCAGCCGTGCAGCTTGTTCTCCCCGTGCGCCAGAATATCTGCGGCACCGAGTGGATTGCTGACGCTTAGGGTAAGCGTCGCGCGTTGTGGCAGATGGAACTTGAGCGAGTTGAAGGAGAAGCTGAGGTTGGCGCTCGATACCCACGGGCCTTCGCAGCTGTTGTAGGCAGCGAGTTTCCCGATCTGCTGGGACAGACAATCCTGCGCAGGTCCGCCCGACTCCAGCAGCGTCTTCATCGCGCTCGCGACAGCTGGATTGGCGGCGGTTGCAGGATCGAAAATGAACGCGCGATCATTCGAGTAACCGTCGCCGTTCACGTCACCGGCAATCATCGGCGTAAATGGGCTGCCGCTCGAGAAGCGTCCGTTCCAGTTTATTCTCACAGCGTCGTACAGATTGTAGCCAAGGTTATACGTGATCTGGTGGCGTGAATCGAAGCCACTGCGTCCCCATTGCACGTCGAGAGGGTTGTCTGTGGTGCTGCTGAATCCACGATACTGCGCCCGGTTGTTCCCGTATACGTAGCTCAGAGACCAGCTGAAGGTTTGATTGAACCGCACTGGGCTGAAGCTGAAACGAAGTTGCCGGCTCTCGCTCACGAGATCGGAGACCTCTTCTGTCACCCGGTTGAACAAGGGACTGACTCGCGCATCGCGTGATGCGATGGCGCCAGTAGTGGGGACTATGCTGGACGGCTGCGCATAGACTGGCCGTCCGCCTTCATCAGCCAGGTTGAACTGCACAACCGGACTGAAGTTGAGGTCGACGAAACTGCTCTGATTCAGGTTCCGCGAGTATGTCAAGTTCGCGGTCATGCTCAGGAAATTGGAGAGAATCGGACCGCTCCACTGTAGATTTCCGCGGACTGACCGCGGTGTAGAGAAGTCCTTGGCGAACATGGTCACGTTCGGCGCCGAGTTCGAGAAAACACCACCGCTGGTGCCATCCGCGCACTCGACCGGGATCGTGCCCGTGCTGTTCAGGTAGTTTGTCCAGTCCGGAATCGGCGTTGCCGAGCCGACGCAGCTCAACTGCTGGACAGCACTTGGCAAGCCGGTGTTATCGATTGCCGTACCGAGAAGCGTTGCGTTCGGCGCATCCTGGAATACGCCGATACCACCGCGCACAACGGCGCGCGGAGTACGCGCTGCGCCCTGAAACGCGGCGATCTGCGGGTCGGCACCATACGTCCAGGAGAAGCCGACGCGCGGGCTCGCGTATACATGATTTGGCCTGTTGTCGTTATTCACGCCGAACAATTGCTGCACCTGCGGATTCGGCGTGGGCCCTCCGTCGAAATGATTTCCGTCGAGGCGGATGCCGTAGGTGATCTGCAATGCAGGCGTTCTGCGATATGAATCACCGAGTGAGAAGGCGAACTTCGTTGCGCTCGCACTCTGGATGCGCGGCGAGAGCGTCCGACTGAAGCTCACCGGGCTGTTATCCTGAAAATCCTCCAGCGAGTTGAAGTTGAACGTACCGAGCGTGTTCGTTGTTCGGTCCTGATTGTAGCTGTCCCGTGTCAGCTCGCTGCTGAACTTGAGGCGATGCTTGTTGTTCAGACTGAACCACGACAGGACATTCGACGCGTCCAGCGTGAGGTTGCTGCTTTTCGGGCTCAGCGAGTTACTGCCACCTACGCTGACGTTGCGAACCCCGCTGGTCCCGTCCGCGAAGTCGGAATTGATGAGTATGCTCGCGGCCGGGAGATCGAGATACGGCGTTCCGTATGTGCGCCCGCCATCCACGCTCAGAGTGGTTTCGCTGAGGATCTTGCTCTTTACGTATGCGGTGTGGCCGAGTTGCACATTCCCTGTCAATTTCGTTCGGTCGCCGCCGTATGCGGGCACGGACGTCGTCAACGAGCTCGCTGGCGATTGCCGGCTCCAGTTTCCACCGAACGTGAGATTGAACGTCTGGCCGCTTGCCGAGTTTGGTGGAGTGAAGTTCAGGCTGCCAAACAGAGAGCCGCTATCGTTCAGCTTGCTCGATGGCATGCTGCCACCCACGAGCGTTGGAATCCCCTGAGCGCCGAGCAGACTGACAAGTCGCTTTGCAGAGTCGGGTGAAATTCCGCTTGCTTCAAGTCCAATCGGGTCGGTATTCAGTATCGTGCGCAGATCATTGGTTCGCCTTCCAAGCTGGTACGAAACATTATAGAATGCCTTGTCGAAGACGATTGGCCCCGACATCGATCCGCCCACGGAGATGTTGCTGTATTCCTGTCCGAGTGCGCGCGCCGTCGGATCGGTCCACTGTAATGCAGGTTCGTCGACATTAAGCGACATGCTGCGACGGATGTAATTGGAACCGCTCGCTGAGCGAATGTTGAGCTGGCCACCGCTGAAGCCGCCGCGACTGACGTCAAACGGTGCAGTTACAACTGTATATGAAACGTCGGCATCACGTGGAAGTGTCGATCCACCAAACGTGCTGCCATTGAGGGTCGTTGTGTTCTGGTCAGCCGAGAGACCAAGTACGGAGAAACCAGCGGGATCACCGTCCGCACCAAGTACTTCGGTAATGCCGGGGATCGATGCGGCGATAGCGTTCAGATCACCTTGCTGGTCAACTGAAACGGCTGCGACGTCCGCCGTCTGCTCGGTACCACTTGCATCCGGTGCCTTCTCTTCGCCTATCGTGACGCGTGCCCGCTCCTTGACGGAAACGGTATCCAGCGACGCTGCTGCGCGTGACATC
>JBDTAW010000122.1:0-4428 GCA_039924445.1 Gemmatimonadaceae bacterium | reverse complement strand
AGATCCACTCCTACCCATGCCCAACCGACTACGTGCAGGAACAGATAATCGATATGAGAACGCGGTGCCATCACAGCTGCAAGGTGATGCGTTAACACAAGAAGAATGGCGATTCCCCGAAGCCCGTCCAGCGGCGCGAAGTGCGAAGCAGGACGCCAGCCAATCTCGCCGTCGGCTCGCATGCCTCGGGTCAACGCAGTACCCAGCGACGCAATTGATGCTGAGATAGACGACGCGACCTGGTTGCGGTTCACAGAACCGGATGGGGAGCAATCGACGAACTTGCTGCCGCATCTATCCGGTAAACAAAGTACCGCTCGCTTGGCTGGATCGACACGTCGAACTTCGCGATAAGCGGCGGAGGCGCAAGGTCGCTCGCGAGCGGATGGTTGAGCAACAGCACGGCGGGCGCGCCAGCCCTGGCGCAACACTCACGCACGTGCTGAACGATTTGCGAATCGATGACCAACGGACCACGGACGCCGAGCGGTGTGAAGGTCGCAAAGCGGGATCGATCAACCTCATAAATGGGCCTGTCGAGATATCCTGACACGGTCGTGCCGTTGAAGCCTGGATCCGAGGCGACGATGCTGGTCGGCGGGAAGTTTGCATCGATGAAGGCTGCAACCGCCTCTCCCTCGGAAAATGGCTCCCGATAGTCGGCGACCAACCTGATAGCGGCGCCCGCGACCTGGAAGAGCAGCATGAGGCCGATCAACTGCATTCGCCAACGCGCGAACCATGCAAAGAACCGATTCTCGCCGCCGCGAGGCTCCCGCCATCGTGAGTCCGCGGCACCTATCCACAGCGCCATCATGAATGCGAGAAAGAAATGCCCGTGATGATACAACGAGCCCGCGTATATGAGCAGAGAGAACAGCAGGTTTCCAAGCACAGCCAACCCGAAAAACGTCGCGGCCAGAGGCGAGCGCGCAAGTACTCCAATGAGAACAACCACGATCGTTATCGAGAGTACCGCTGCAACCGGTTCCGCGCGCGGTGAGCGGTGCAACAACATGTCACCCTCCCACATGTTCCCCAGGCTGTCAAGCGGTGGAATCGGCACGAATGCCCGCCACATTGGTGTCAGTCGATATGCGACCGATACTTTGCGCGGCGTCATCCCGCTGGCAACACTGGTTGCCGCGCCGTTCCCGAAATAAATGGAATCAGCGCGCGGCCAGATCTGAGCCAGCGCGAGACCAGTTCCGATCACCGCGAATGCAACTGGTATGGCGATTTGCCTAAGTCGCCTCCCGATCGGCAGGCTCGCGGTCTGCGGAGTCGTACCGAGCGTCGTACCGAGCGTCGTACCGCCCGTCGTACCGCCCGTCGTACCGCCCGTCGCGCCGGTGTGGGTTGTGTCAGCAACGCCGAAGATGGCCATCATCACAATCGCGCCGACAAATGCCATCACCAGGATCACACCGTACACCGACGTGTTTGCCAACAGCAGTAACGCCGTACCGAGCAGGATGAGCGATCGCTGCGTCCTCGCCTCGGTGGCGAAGATGCAGATGAGCATGATCAGAAACATCTCGAGCGAGTAGCTCCGCGCCACGACCGTATAGCCGTACGCAACGAAGTAGCTGAAAGCGAAGAGCGCTCGCACGATGCGCGGGAGGGGGGCGCGTAGCGCGAACAGGTACACCGACGCCGCACCAAACACGAGGGATACCAGCTGGACCGTTCGCACCCCGGGAGAAAACGGCGTGAACAACCGAAGCGTGAGATACCAGAGCGACGGATGACCTTCGTAATGCAGTGCGGTAAAGAGGCGGGGTATCGAGCTGTCTCGCGAAAGTAGCCACGCCTGAACCTCGTCCCGCCACATCTCGTGATGCATTACGACAGGGCCAACAACTGCAAGGAATACCAACGTAAGCACAATCGCGAACATCGGATCCGTTCGCGATCTCTGGTGAGTCACTCGACCGTCGTCTTCCATGAACGATCCCAAAGGTGCGCGATCAGCTGCCGGTCTGATGGCCGACGGCGTGTCTGTCACCGGCTACCGCGCGATTTCGAGGGCGCCGCTATCACATTGTACACCGCGCCGACAAGGCGACCCAGTGCGTACCCCAGCACGAAGGCATAGATGAAGCCGATGAACGCGCCGAGCACGGTGACGCGATATCCGGGAAGGAAGATTCCGAGGAGCGCCAGGTGCGGCCCGACCACCTCCCCACCCTTCATAACGAGGATGATTGTAGCGCCAAAAAGTACAATCCCCAGGATGAGTCCCATCGCAACACCCCAGGCTCGGCCATTCAGCTTGGCAAGTGTGCGCTCGAGTTCAGCTTCGGCAGACGTGCGACGTTCGTTACCGTGAGAGGTCACTGTCAGATGTAGTCGAGGAAGTCGCTCGTGCGCCGCCAATCAGCTCGCGCACGGAAGTATACCACCCACAAGGCCATGACCGCATTTCGAACGAAGGCAGCAAACCATCCGGCGACGAAGCCCACGACGAAGCCCCACGCACCTCCGATGAGCGTCCCAACGAATGAAACCGAATACGCAGCGAAGTATTGCGCGAGCAAACTGAGCGGCATCTGGCGCGCCGGATCGAGCATCATGTCAAGCAACGTCACGAACATCACAAGGCCGCCGATGACGATGCCGGTCGCGATTCCAAAAGCTGCCTTGTGAAGCGGAGCAAATGCAAGCTGAACTCGGCGTACTATCCGCTGTTCCCCCGTCACCGACATTACATCGTCGCGGCGTCTGCCGTATCGCGGCTCGTCGAGTTCCGGCGAGTGTACCGGTTCATCCGGTCGTTCCGGTAGTTCAGTCATGACGTCACCCCGCGAAATGAGAAAGATGATCTTCGCAGCTGTTCGGCCAGATGAATCACGATTGCCGAAGCCGCGCCGGCGGCGCTTACGATGTAAAAAAGCAACCTTAATGGGACGACCGCAATGGCAAATACGATACCCCGCTCGCGCGCGAACCACGCCAGCATCCCGAGGTTCCCGACGATGATACACAGCAGCGCGATCACAGCAGCGACAAGAAACCGGGGATCAAGCCTGACCAGTGACGCGACAGCGAGCAGAACAGCCACACCCGCTAGCGCGGTGAATATTCTCTCCGTCGGACGAAGATTGAGGCTCACCGATGTGGCGAGCGCTCTGCGTTGGAGCACGAGCCGCGTCCACGGCACAGCTCTGTCCGAGTAGTCCGTAGCGAGCATCTTTCCGAGGGTCCACCGCTTGAGATGGGTGCCCTGGATTTCAGGAATGAGCAGGATTCGCTCGCCGCTATCGCTCAGTCGGTATCCGAGATCTATGTCCTCGATCTGGGGTCGACGGAACTGCTGCTCATCAAACATGCCGACGGCAGTGAAAGCGGATCGCCGGACGGCGCCGCAGCCTGCCCAGAAGGTCTCGGCCGCCCCGCCGTTCGTCAGGTGCACATAGTGATGGAGCAAGTTGCGGTACTGAGACACAATTCCGGAAGCTTCCGGATGTGTGTCATATGCGCCGAATACCGCAGACGGCGCGCCAGATCCCGCCTCAAGTGTCTCAACCATCAAGCGAAGAGCGTCCGCGTGAAGGCACACATCGGCATCCACGAAAACGAGGTTCGCTCCCATCGCGGCTTCGGCGCCTCGATTCCGTGCATACGCCGGCCCGCGCGGCCCACCCGCAAGAATGATCACACTATCCGCCATGGTGCGTGCGACCTCAGCTGTGGAATCAGTGCTGCTGTCGTCCACAACGATCAATTCCCACTCCTGCGGCGGCAGATCGCTCGCATGAAGTGCGGTGAGCACTCGACGGAGGGAGTCCGGACAGTTTCGCGCGGGTACGACCACAGATGCGCGAAGGTCGTTCGGCGCCGAAGACGGATGGTCCGAATCGCGGATCATCATGCGCCGGCCAGCACAGTGATTGCGCGGCGTACGCGCCGTCCCAGTGCGCGCGCGCGGATATATCTGGCGAACCGGGGGGTTCCCCACGACTCCAGGATGCGAGGCTGGCGCAAATAGTACGCATCCAGGCGGGGCAAGCGCGCGGCGTCGTCACCCGTTGCGAGTGCTCGCATTTCTGTGGTGCATCCACGCTCGTAATTGTCGCGCACGATAGACGCAGCCTGGTCCGAAAGCTGTCCATACGGGTATGCAAACGATTGCGGTCGCACACCGATGCGGCTCTCTATCTCGGCCCCGCTGCCGACGATTTCATCCGTAAGCACTTTGACGTCGCTCACCCGCGCCAGGCGCAAGTGCGAACGCGTGTGCGCACCGATATCGATGCCGGCTCGTGCGAGTGACTCGATCTCATCCCATGCCATAAGCGGAAGAACCGGCAAACCTTCATCGGCAGCCGCACTCCACTCGTTTGTCAACCCAGCTCGATCGGTGACAATGAAAACCGTTGCTGAAAGACCGGCCTCAAGCAGAAGTGGCGCCGCAATCCCGGCGAA
>JBDTAW010000121.1:0-13893 GCA_039924445.1 Gemmatimonadaceae bacterium | reverse complement strand
TTCCGAACAGGAATCCGCTGACCGTACGCGTAAGTGCGACGCTCAGGAGAATTCCGATTACGAGTCCTGCCAGGATCATCGACAGATTGTCGATCAGAATCAGTGCAAGGACCGAGCGAGTTGGCGCACTGAGTGCAAGCCGGATACCCATTTCGCGAGTTCTCTGCGTCACCCCGTAACTGACTACACCGTAAATACCAACTGCCGTGATCACGAGTGCAAGGATTCCAAAGAGCCCGAGTACGACGGCGCCAAGTCGTTGGGCGAGCACCACGTGCCCGGTATGCTCTTCGAAAGTCGCGATATCATACACTGGGACCTCCGGCGCGACATCGTGAAGAGTATTGCGGACCAACCCGATGAGTGCCGTGGGGTTGCCTCGCGGCAGAGTCGTACGATCGTGATGGTGCTCTTTACGGTTCCAAAGGCCGTTGTGATGCCGGACGGCGTCCCGAAACAATTCGCTCCGCTTGCGGTTGCTGAACCGCAGGATCAGAGCGACAGCGCCAGTTGCACTGCCACGGCGCGCCGAGCTGGTGGTTCAAACGGGCCCGCGACTCGATCCTGATGCGCAGCGGTCAGTCTTCCGGTGAAGCGGGTATGTGACACAGCTGCATGCACATCCGCGAGTGCGGCACGCGGCGTATTGCACTTCTCGCTCAGGTGCGCAAGAACGATGTGCCTCAGGTCGCGGTGCGCAACTTCGCGCGCCAACTGGCCAGCGCATCCGTTGCTCAGGTGACCACTGCGGCTGGCTATGCGCGCTCGTACTGAGGCGGGATATGGCCCGGAGTGCAGCATGGATTCGTCGTGATTTGCTTCCAGAAGGAGCATGTCGAGATTGCGCAATGCATCGCTGACGCTCTGCGTGGCGATCCCAAGGTCGTACGCGATTCCGGCGCGCGCTCCACTTGTGCGCGAAGTCGCAACAAGGATGACCGGTTCCGCGGCATCGTGTGATGCTCGCACCGATAGCAGGTCGATATCGCCAATTGTCAGGCCGTCACCCGCGTGAAATGCGATCGCGCCGACGGTGGCAAGATCACCACAGGCTGCGATTGTACCGGTTGTTGCGTAGGAGTCCCATGCGAACCGCTGGCACAACACACGTACTCCGCGAACGTGATCGGTGTGTTCATGCGTGACGACGACTGCCTGAATCGACTCGGGCGCGATTGCAGCGAGCTTCAGTCGTTCGACGAGAGTGGATGCGGCGAAACCCGCGTCGATGAGCAACCGGGTGTCGCCCGATTCAAGTACCACAGCATTTCCCCGACTGCCGGAGCCCAGGATCCACATGCGCATTGTCACTGCTGGGACCGCACTGCCGCACACGCGGGCGTAGTCCTGCTCGACGCCACCGGCACGTTACGCTTTTTTAGCGCGGGCATACGCGCTCGCGAGCTGGCGTCGTGTCGTCTCAGCGAGATTAACTCCGCGACGTTGCATCACGTGCGCAGCGACTTCGAGGAACTTGTCGAGCTTGTACGTCTTGTAAGGCTCGACATCGCCCCACGCGAACGCGGGGACGTGCTTGGGGTGCAACGCGCCACCAAAGATATTCGCCGCTGCGCCGAGCACCGTGCCGGTGTTGAGCAGTGTACCGATGCCAGTCTTCACGTGATCGCCGAACATCGTACCGAGAAACTGCTGCTGCGTATCCACCAGGCCACCCGGTGTCCAGAGGTGGACCGATCCGTACGTATTCTTGAGATTGCTGGTTGTAGTACCTGCGCCAAGGTTTACCCAGCGACCGAGATACGAATGGCCGACGAATCCCGTGTGCCCCTTGTTGGAGTGGCCGAGCACGATGCTGGAACTTATCTCGCCACGGATCTTGGATTTTTCGCCGATTGAGCAATTGGCGATGCGGTCGCCGACAATGATCGCATCGGCGCCGATGAAGCATGGGCCGACCAGGCGTGTGAAGGCAGCCACTTTGGCTCCGCTGCGAACGAGAATAGCACCGGCTGAAGCGTCGAACACGACGTACGGATCGATTGAAGCACCACTCTCGACTGTCACCGGATAGCCTCCCAGAATCGCACCGGGATCCGCGACAGCTGTGATAGACGGTGCGAGCGCAGCGATATCATCCGCAAGCTGAAGAGACAGTTGTGCAATGAAGTCCCAGACGGCGGGGAGCCAGCGCCCGTTCAACGTCACTGCGCTGTCTCCGGCGATGTTCGCGAGGTCAAATGAGCCGTCCGAGAGGGACGTCGATGCGAGAGGCGTTGCAAGGCGGACGGCGCAAATTTGGCCGCCGCATTGCCACGCGATTTCGGAATCAGCGAGAACGGCGTCGAGCGGGACGACGCAGCGAGAGTTGGCGAGGATCGCGCCTGCAGGTATGACCGCGTTGGAGGGAACGGCTGGTGGAGCGCCCCGCTCGTCAAAGTCGATCAGATGCGCAGCACTCACAAAGCCGGCGGCGTCGCGGCCGGAGACACGTTCCCAGCGTTTCCGGAGAATTTCGGTGCCGGCACGCATTTCCGAGATTGGCCTGGTAAGGGCGAACGGCTCGAAGGTTCGTGCAACGCTGTCATCGTACAGATACAGCATCGTCATGGCAACGCCTGCAAATTGCGCGGGAGTGAATCGATAAGCGTCTTGAGATCGACTGAGCGCTCCACCGTCGTAACGACGGTAAGTCCGTCGCGTGTTACAACTACCAGATCAGAAACTCCAAACAGCACGACGGAATTGCCTTCGGCGTGCACAACGTTGTTGGATGCGTCAGTCGCGATCACGGTTCCGCTGGTTACGTTGCCATTTGCGTCGGGTTCGCGCACTCTGCGGAGCGAAGCCCATGTTCCGACATCGTCCCAACCGAAGTCGCCAGGTACGACATACACACGATCGCTTCGTTCCAGCACGCCGACGTCGACGGAGACTGAGCGGACCGCACCAAAAAAGCGTTCAAGAGAGTCCGGCTGGCCGTCAACGTGAGCGAGAGCTGGTGCGACTTCTGGCGTGTGCGCCCGAATTTCATGCAGAAAGTCACCGACGCGCCAGACAAAAATTCCCGAATTCCAGAGGCATGATTCCGCGCAGAGTTCTGCTGCGCGTTCGCGCGTTGGCTTCTCGATGAATCGTTTAACACGCCGAGCATCGGGGGATGCGGTGGCGTCACCGGGCTCGATGTACCCAAAACCAGGATCGGGTCGCGTCGGTACGATGCCGACCGTCACGAGCCCATGCTGATCCTGCGCAACCTTGATTGCACGTTCGAGAGTCGCACGGTACTCCGGCTCATCGGCAATTGCCCAGTCCGCGTGGACGCAGACCATGACGGTGTCACGTCCGGTGCGGCGCTCGATTTCCGCAGCCGCGAACGCGAGCGCGGCTGCGGTACCAGCTGGGCGCGGCTCTGGTACGATGTTTTCGCGAGGCATTTGCGGAACGACTGCAGCGATCGGGTTCACGAGCGACGCATTTGCGAGAATCAGCGTTCGCTCCTGTGGAACCAGCGCTGACATTCGTTGCAGCGTTGCGACGAGAAGAGGTCGAGAGTCCACGAGCGGTAGCAATTGCTTTGGTCGGGTGGGTGTACTAAGCGGCCAGAAGCGCGAGCCGACGCCACCGGCGAGTACGACTGCCCACGTGCTATTGATCATTCAGTCTCGCCATCGGAAACGCCGGTGAGCCGTGCCACGAGTGCATACAATTTTTTGGGACTGAATGGTTTGGTGACGAAGGCATTGGCACCAGTATCGAGTGCGGCGCGTTCCTGTTCATCCTGACCCGCTGCGGTAAGTATGATCGCCGGGATGTCGCTGTGAAGATCGACCCGCAGCGCACGAAGTACATCGAGTCCACTCATCTCCGGCATCATCAGGTCCAGAAGAACGAGGTCGTATGGAGTGTCGCCTGCTGTCAGAGCGTCGCTGGCTTCGCGCCCATTGAACGCAAGCGTGACCGCGAACGGCCCAGCCTCGAGCTTCATCTTGATGATACGTCCAATGTGCGGTTCGTCATCCGCCACGAGCACACGTCGTTCGCGCTCGGCACCTTCTCCTGCCACGGGCTTCGCTTCCTAGACCAGAGCGGCCATCGCGAATCTGTGGCGTCGCAGGTCGTATAAAAGATCTGCCAGCGCTACGTCAGAGCTCGCGGACACGAAAAGGAGCACTTGATCGGATAGCCGTTGAACCACGCCATAGCCGCGCTGAAACTCCAGAACTATCATCGCCCCGTCGCCGGCCGCAGCAGCAGTGCCCAACTGGTCGGCGGCTGTCGCTACCGCTGGAACCCGTGCGGCCAGCGCCTCAGCGTGGCTTTGTTCGGAATCATGGGTCTCGATCAGTAGTCCGTCGGCGCCCAGGATCACGACTGCTCTGACGCCTGGTCGGCGCTGGATGGCTTCGGTCAACTCGCGTAGTGTCGGCATGCGTTGAAAAGTACCGTCCCGTGGGCTATTCTACGAGGCTACGCCGCGGAGAATTATGCTCCGTGGCGGGTATTCCCAATTTCACCCGCTCCGCTCTGCGAATGCATTCACGCTATCCCGCCGCGGCGGTCGCGGCCCTTGCTGGCCTCGCGCTCGCCACCGGCTGCAAGGACACAAATATCTTGCAGGCGTCCCTACCCGTTTTGACGGATACTCTCATGGTGTATGCCATGACGGGCACGCCTCCAAGCCTCCCGAGCGGAATTTCGGTCATCTATCGATCGAGTGTTCGAGTCGATGGGTCGGCCGCCTTCGACGTCGCATTCGACTTCGACAGCCTCGGAAGGATCGTTGTCAGCCCGGTTCGCGTTCTTGTAAACCAGCTATCCGGCGCACCGGCGGTCGGGATCAAGACAGCGTTCACAACACCATTTGACGCCATCACTTCGGCGCCGGGTGGATACTATCGCCCGGATACGGCAATCGTCGTCACTCCGGGCCAACCGTTCGTGTTGCTTACAAACCGCGCGACTGCCAGCAACGCGTGCGTGTACGATCCGAGTCCGACGATATACGCGAAGATCGTAGTCGACAGTGCCACGCCCGCCACGACTCGAGCGATTTACCTGAGAATGGTCTCGGATCCGAATTGCGGATACAAATCATTCGCTGCCGGCCTTCCGTCCAACTGACGCCGTGCACGATCTACATCTACTTCGCGAAGACCCACAGGCGATCCGCGACGGCCTGACCCGTCGCAATGGTTCAGACTCGACGGTAGCGTTGGTCGATCATGTATTGACGCTGGACACCGAGCGCCGCTCGATCATCCAGCGCGTTGAGGAGATCAAGGCGCGCCGCAATACGCTCACGCAGAGTGTCGCACAACTCAAGCGGTCGGGCGAGAATGCAGATGCGTTGATTACGGAGGGGAGGGCGCTTGGGGACGAGATTGATGCGCTACAGATGCACCTTTCCTCCACGGAAGAAGAGCTGACGGCGGTACTACTGCAGATTCCCAACGTCACTCTCCCGGATGTTCCGGCGGGCGGCGAGGAGAACAACGCCGTTGTGCGGACCTGGGGCACTCCCCGCGCGGTGGACGGCGTGGTGCCGCATTGGGACATTGGCACCAGGCTCGGCCTGTTTGATCTGGAACGTGGCGCAAAGATCAGTGGTTCCGGATTCATCGTCTATCGTGCCGCGGGCGCGCGTCTGGTACGCGCACTCATGAACCTCATGCTCGACACGCATACGCGCGATCACGGGTATGAGGAGACGTGGGTGCCGGCGGCGGTGAACAGTGCGTCGATGACCGGCACTGCGCAGTTCCCGAAGTTCGAGGACGAGCAGTACGGTCTTGTGGACGAGGATCTGTTTCTCATCCCGACGGCGGAAGTACCGCTCACCAATCTGTATCGGGATGAGATAATTCCGGAGGCAGATCTACCGCGCAGGTTTACTGCGTATTCGCCGTGTTTCCGTCGCGAAGCCGGTGCGCATGGTAAGGACACGCGAGGCCTGCTCCGAGTGCATCAATTTGACAAGGTCGAGTTGGTTCGGTACGCACATCCGGATAGCTCGATCGATGAACACGAATTGATTACGGCGCACGCCGAGCGGATTCTGCAGTTGCTCGAGCTTCCCTATCGAGTACTGTTGCTTGCGGCAGGCGACACCGGATTTGCGAGCGCAAAGACGTATGATCTTGAGGCGTTCGCGCCCGGAGTGGGCAAGTGGCTCGAAGTTTCGTCGTCGAGCAACTTCCGCGACTTTCAGGGGCGTCGAGCCAACATTCGCTTCCGGCCGACGGCTGGCGGGAAGCCGCGGTTTGTACATACGCTCAATGCGTCTGGTCTGGCGTTCCCGCGAATAATCGCGGCTATCCTCGAGCAGCATCAGAACGCGGACGGAACGGTTCGTGTGCCGCCGGCGCTCGAACCGTATTTCGGCGCGTCGGTGATCAAGTAGCGCGTGCGTCGCACCGCGCCGCTCTGGGCAGTAGTCTTTGGCGTAGTCGCGCTGCTAACGTGGTACGTGTTCTACATGCGAAGCGTGGTTACCGATCTGCGTGTCGAGGCGGCGCGCGTTGGCAAGATGTACGCGCGAGTTTATGACGCTCTCAATGATCCCAACCCCGACGCGGCGACGACAGCGCTGCAGGATCTGTCGGCACTCATTCGCGAATCCGGGGTGCCCGTAATCGTAACCGATGCCAGCGGTGTGGTTACTGCATCACAGAACCTGCCCGAGAATATCCGCGGTAACAACGCCAGAATTCGGGAGTATGCCCAGCAGCTTGCACGCGAGAACACGCCAGTTGTGGAGCGAGGCGTTGGCACCGTGTACTTCGGTAATACCACGCTCGTAGAGGGGTTGCGCGTGGTTCCAGCGTTACAGGCTCTTCTGATCGCAATGTTTCTGACGGCTGGCATCTACGCATTGCGAACGCGCGGACGAGCGGACCGCGAACAGATATGGGCGGGCATGGCTCGCGAATCCGCGCATCAGCTTGGCACCCCGTTATCAAGCATGAGCGGGTGGATAGAGGTTTTGCGCGATCATGAACCGGTCGATCCTGTGCTGACTCACGCTCTCACGCACATGGAAGGGGATCTCGAGCGGCTCAGACGCGTTGCGTTTCGTTTCGAGAGAATCGGCCGTCCGCCGCGAAGAGAGAAAGTCAACGTGGGCGATGTAGTGGATAATGTTGCGACATATTTCCGGGCACGCGTGCCCACACTTGCCAAAGCTGTTACGATTCGTTCAGTGCGCCGTGGCGAATCGCTAGTCGTGGATGGCGATCCCGTGTTGCTCGAGTGGGCTATCGAGTCTCTCGCGAAGAATGCAATCGACGCGCTCGCCGGACGGGGAGGTCGGGTGACGCTCTCGACTCAGGAACTTCCCGAAGGTCGAGTGCGGGTTCGCGTAAAGGACAATGGTCCTGGCGTTCCGCGCGAGCTCCGAAAACGGATATTCGATGCGGGCTTCTCCACGAAGGAGAAGGGATGGGGGATCGGCCTTTCACTTGCACGACGCATCATTACTGAAGGTCATAACGGACGACTGCTACTGCAATCCGGCACACGTGGCGCGACGTTTGACATAATCATCGGACATGAATCCAGAGTTTGAAACGGAGTCGCTCGCTGGCCTGAACGCGGCTCAGCGGGAGGCGGTACTGCACTTTGAAGGACCGATGCTGGTGCTCGCTGGTGCTGGTTCGGGGAAGACGCGGGTGCTGACAACGCGAATTGCGCGGCTTGTCGAGCATCACGGGGTGGATCCGACTCGCATACTCTCAGTCACCTTCACCAACAAGGCCGCTGGCGAGATGCGCGATCGCATATCGCGCCTGCTGGGTCACGAACCGAAAGGAATGTGGTGCGGGACGTTTCACGCCATTGGCGCGCGCCTTCTCCGCGCCAATGCGGCGGCGGTCGGGCGCGCACCGAACTTCACGATTTATGACGAGGACGATAGCATTGCCGTCATCAAACGCGTGATGGAGGCGGCGGGGATATCCACAAAGGCATGGTCTGCGAAGGCGATCGCATCGCTCATCTCCGATGCCAAGAACGCGCTGGTGTCTCCAGAGGAGTATGCGACGCTCGCGCTCGACCCGGTGTCTCGTAACGCCTCGGTTGTATATCGGAATCTCGAAGTCGCGTTACGCAACGCCAACGCCGTGACTTTCGATGATCTGCTCACGTTGCCCGTGCAGCTTCTCTCGAGGGACGAGGGGCTGAGGCATCGGCTTGGCAACAGGTTTCAGTTCATTCTGGTAGACGAGTATCAGGACACCAACCGGGCCCAGTATCAATTCATCAAGCTGCTCGGCGCGGAGCATTCCAATGTTGTCGTCGTCGGGGACGACGATCAGTCGATCTATGGCTGGCGAGGCGCGGATATTCGAAATATCCTTGATTTTGAGCGCGAGTTTCCGACGGCCCGCGTCGTTCGACTGGAGGAGAACTATCGCTCCACGCCGAATATCCTGGAAGTTGCAAATGCTGCGATCAGTGCCAATGTGGGGCGCAAGGGCAAGACCCTTCGGCCAACGCTGCCGGCTGGCGAGCGCGCTACCGTAGTTGCAACCCTGGATGACCGTGATGAAGCTGACTGGGTTGTCGAAGAAATCATGTCGCGCATGTCATCGGAGAACCGGTCCGCGCGTGATTTCGCTGTCCTTTATCGCACCAACGCACAGAGTCGGAGTCTGGAAGACGCGCTTCGCAAGCACACCGTCCCGTACAGACTCGTGGGTGCGGTTCGGTTCTACGATCGGCGCGAGATTCGCGATCTCATGGCGTATCTGAAGCTCATCGCCAATCCGGCTGACGACGAAGCATTCCGGCGCGCCGTAGCGGTGCCGAAGCGTGGACTGGGCGACACCACAATTGAAACTCTGGCCGGCGCGGCCCGCGGTGCGGGAATTCCGATGCTTGCGGCGGCCTCGCTCCCGGACCTTGTCTCCACGATCCGGCCGGCAGCTCGTGCGGGCCTTGGCGAATTCGCGGATCTGATTGGAAGATTCCGCGAAATGGCACGCGAATCAAGCGTTGATGAATTGCTGCGCGATCTTGTGGATACGCTCAGGTTCGGCGACTATCTTCGTGCCGACAGCCCGGAGCAGGCTCGTGATCGGATCGAGAACGTCAGTGCGCTTATCGACGGGGCAGTAGAAACGGTCGTGGATTACGGTGGTGAGATCGGGTTGACTCCTCTCGATCACTTCCTCCAACGCGCTATGCTCGTCGCCGGTACAGATCAGCTCGATCCGTCTGCGGACGCCGTCACACTCATGACGATGCACAATGCGAAGGGACTGGAATACCCCGTCGTGTTCATTACCGGCATTGAAGATGGACTGTTCCCCACGTCTCAGTCTTTCGACGACCCGGCCAAGCTCGAGGAAGAACGTCGGCTGTTCTATGTCGGCATTACCCGTGCGGAGCAGAAGCTGTATCTCACGCATTCGGAAAGCCGGCGACGGAACGGAGAAATTGTCGGAGCAATCCCGTCGCGCTTCCTGCGAGACATCCCGGCGGGCATGCTTGAGGAGCGCGGCACCATGCGCGCGAAAACGAGCGGCAGGCATTCGTGGACCAATACTTCAAGTCGAAAGACGCACGCTGTTCCAGAGTGGCGATCCGCCAAACGTGACTGGGCCGCAGAGTCGCAGGACGAGCCAGCCTACGTACCGGGCGAGCGCGTGCGCCACACAACCTTTGGGACGGGCACAATTTCCGAGATCGGCGGAACAGGGCGTGATGTGAAGGCGACGATCACGTTTGACGATGAAGAAGTCGGCAACAAGACGATCAAGTTGGCCTACACCAAGCTGGAGCGAGAGTGACACAATGCCTGTAAGCGAAAAGGACGTTCGGAAAATCGCGGACCTTGCGCGTCTTTCGCTCGCCGATACAGATCTGCCAGCGATCACAGAGCAGATGAATAGCATTCTTGCGCACATGGATGTGCTGACTCGGGTAGATACGACGTCGATCGAGTCTGTTGCAGTCACCCCGGCAGGTGGGATGCCGCTTCGCGACGATCGGGTGGCACCGATACCGATGAGTACCACGGCGCCGTTGCTCGCGCCGGACTCCCGTGACGGATTCATCCTCGTTCCGCGTCTTGCAACGCATGAGGACGTCTGATGCGGAACATCATCGATGTCGTGAACGAGAGTATTGGCCGGGCCACAGATCTGCAGTACGGTCGGGATCGCCTTAACATCATTGTCGCGACTAACCGCAGGACATCCGTCGCTGCGGCGCAAGAGGTGGCGGCGGCGTATGGTCGCGGTGAAGCGATGCCCCTCGCCGGCGTGCCGATAGCGGTGAAGGACAACATCGCAACGCTAGACATGCCGACGACGTGTGCCTCGCGCATCCTGGCAGGTTATACCAGTCCATATGAGGCCACCGCAATCACCCGGCTGCGTAAAAGCGGTGCTGTAATCGTTGCGAAGACCAACATGGATGAATTCGCGATGGGTTCGTCCACCGAAACCAGTGCATACGGACCAACGCGAAATCCCGTCGATCCGGAGCGCGCTCCCGGCGGTTCGTCCGGCGGTTCGGCTGCTGCGGTTGCCGCCGGAATCGTGAACATCGCGCTCGGATCTGAAACCGGGGGCAGCGTGCGCCAGCCAGCGGCTTTTTGCGGGGTCGTGGGAGTGAAGCCAACGTATGGCCGCGTGAGCCGGTTCGGCCTCGTTGCATTCGGCTCATCACTGGACCAGATCGGAGTATGCGCGAGATCCGTTCGCGAGGCCGAACTTGCGACGTACGTAATGTCGGGGCTCGATCCACTGGATGCGACAAGTGCGGACGTTGCCGTGCCGACAATTCCGGATGCGGCCGATTCGGACAGACCCAAGTCACTAAAGGGCCTCACCGTCGGCATCCCAGGTGAATACTTTCCCGCCTCGCTTGATCCCGATGTGCGGGCGAAATGCGATGCTGCCGTTGACAAGATGCGTGAACTTGGCGCCACGATCGTGAATGTTTCGCTGCCGCACACCGAGCTTGCCATTCCGGTTTACTACATTATCGCGCCAGCCGAGGCGTCATCAAACCTTGCTCGATTCGATGGTGTGAGGTATGGCCCGCGCGCTGCCAATGCGGCTGATCTCCGAACAATGTATGATGCCACTCGTAGCAACGGTTTCGGCGCGGAAGTTCAACGGCGCATCCTGATTGGTACGTACGTGCTGTCTCACGGGTACTACGACGCGTACTACCGAAAGGCGCAAGCCGTCAGGATGCTTATCTCCCGTGACTTCACGACCGTATTCGGGTCCGGTGTTGATATCCTGTTCACGCCCACGACGCCAACGCCTGCATTCAAGCTTGGCGCAGTCACCGAGCCGTACGAGATGTACATGAGCGACATATTCACGGTTACGGCCAACCTGGCTGGTATCCCGGCGATTTCACTGCCCATTGGTCGTGTGCGGGGACTCCCGGTAGGTGGCCAGTTCCTGGCGAAACACTTTGACGAAGCGCGAATGTTTCGTGCGGCAGAAGCACTCGAAGCGGCACTCGGGGAAGGAGCACACCAGTGAGCGACTGGACCAGGAAGTATGAAATGGTAGTTGGACTGGAGGTACACGTCCAACTCAAGACACGCTCGAAAGCCTTCTGCGGCTGCTCGACAGACTTTGGTGCGCCACCCAACGTGAATACGTGCCCGGTTTGTCTTGGCCTCCCCGGCGCCTTGCCAGTTCTGAACGCTGAAGCTGTCCAACTTGCCGTGCGCGCTGCGATTGCACTGGAATTCAAGGTGAACCGCAGGTCGGTTTTTGCGCGGAAGAACTACTTCTATCCGGATTTGCCGAAGGGGTATCAGATATCGCAGTACGATCAGCCATTGGCAGTGCATGGTACTCTGCATGCGCGCATTCCCGGCGAAGCGGAAACACGCCCGATCGCGATCACGCGTCTGCACATGGAAGAGGACGCCGGTAAGTCTGTACACGATCGGTATCCCCGCATGACTGCAATCGACCTGAACCGCGCCGGGGTTCCGCTGATCGAAATAGTGAGCGAGCCCGACATGCGTTCCGCTGCGGAGGCTGGTGCGTATCTGAGAACGCTGAAACAGATTCTGGAGTATGCTGACGTTAGCGATGTCAGCATGGAGGAGGGAAGTCTTCGAGTTGACGCGAATGTCAGTGCAAGACTCCACGGCGACTCCAAACTCGGAACAAAGACGGAAGTCAAGAACGTCAATTCTTTCTCGGCAGTCGAACGATCCCTGCAGAGCGAGTTCGAACGCCAGTGTGAAATGCTGGAGCGTGGTGAGCACGTACTGCAACAAACGATGATATGGGACGCGTCGAAGGGCACAGTCCGGCCCGCGCGTTCGAAGGAGGAGAGTCATGATTATCGTTATTTCCCAGAGCCCGATTTGCCACCGCTCCTGCTTCAGCCGGATTTCGTAAAGAAGATAGAATCCAATCTGCCGGAACTTCCGCAGAAGACGCGCGAGCGTTTCAGCAGCGAATTTGGTCTAACTGATGTCGAGTTGGACGCGATGACCGCAGACCCGTCGATCGCAGCCTATTTCGAAGGCGTCGCTCGACTCCATGGCGACGGCGGCCACGCGGCGAAATGGATAATGGGAGAAGTCGCGGCTGCAATGAACGAATCGGCTACGAACATTCAGGCTTTCCCGATACGTCCAGCGCAGTTGGCCGAATTGCTCGACATGATCCGCGATGGCAAGTTGAGCCATACGGCGGCGAAGACTGTCTTCGCGGCGATGCGCACCACGGGGAAGACCGCGCCTGTAGTTGCGGCTGAACTGAGCGTCACCCAGGTCGGTGACGATTCACAACTGGAGCAATGGATCGAAGAGGTTTTCGCCGAGCTTCCGGAGGAGTCTACTCGGTTTCGGTCTGGCGAAAAGAAATTGACAGGAGTGCTCGTCGGAGCTGTGATGAAAAAGTCAAAGGGCCGAGCAGACCCGAAGAAGGTCAACGCATTGCTGGGCGAGTATTCGCGGGATTGACGCGCGACTGCGCCGACCATCAGATCACTCAGCCGGGAAAATCGGGCCGCCAAGCTTGTCGTGAAAGTCGAGCGCAGTTACCGGCAATCCGAACTCACGATCCGCTTCGTCGCGGATGATGAGTTCGCCGCCGCGCCGAAGGGCGAGTCTGCGGACTCGCTTCGCATTGCGCAGTGCCACATCGCCCGAGGGATCGAGCGCGTACGGCTCGGACGCGTCCATTCGCGTGAAGAGGTCCATGATGAAGTCATACGACCGCGTCATGTAGGCGGACACGTCATCGTCCGCCAGGTCCCAGCGACTCTTCTCAGAGATGAGATGAAATACTCGCTGCCACGATTCAGTATCCGAGACGTACACCATTCCGCGGAAAATCCTGCGATTGGTGTGCGTGCTGAAAATCGTCGGGCTCAGGATGCGATCGAGGTGTTCATCAGCCCGGGAATGATCCAGCAGTATCAGTTCGCGGGCGCGGTGCGGTGAGTCGCCACCAAGCTGCGCCTCTATGCGGCTCTCCCAGTAGCTGTGGCCAAGCGCGGAGGTGCTCGACGTCAGCGTAAGTTGCTTGGGGACGAAGTAATTGTGCGCGACCGAATCGGCTGCGAGATGTGCGAGGTAGCCTAGTGCAAAGGCGCGCATTCTGCCGCCCGATGCAAAGTCGTGAATTTCGAAGCCGACTTTCCACGAATGGCAGTGTCGCCCGGCCTCTGCGTACTTCTTGGCCATACTCGTGTCTGCGGCGATTGAGCCGTATAGAAAATCGTACGGAAACGCCTCTAGCAGTTCTGCGATGCTGCCAGGCAGCATCGCAAGCGAGCGCAGCACGGCGTCACCCAGAAAGACGTGCGTACCTGGAGTCCAGGCGTGCGCCGTACTGGGCGTCAGAACGAGCAGCAGCACTACAAGTGCTGCTGCTCCCCTGACGCTAAATGCCCAGCCGCCGGCGGCGCCGGCGAATCGATTTGCGGAGATCCTGCAAT
>JBDTAW010000120.1:0-8448 GCA_039924445.1 Gemmatimonadaceae bacterium | reverse complement strand
GTGCCTGATTGTCCTGAGCGTTGACGCGACGCTTTATCTGTTGGGACCGGCGCGCGATCATCGATACAGCACAGGACCTGAACACTTCTCCGTTGTGGATGGGCGCACGGGTCGGATGTGTCAGATGAATGGGCCGACAGCCGTGGTATGCTACAATCCGATGGGGCCTGGTTTGGCGGCGACCGGCGCAAATCCGTAGCGCAGGAGTTGCTCGTGGAGATTCGCAGCATCGGTGACTTGTTGGCGACACGGACTCGGGATTCGCCGGACGGAGCCGCCATCCTCGCGCCAGGCCGGCCATCGCTCAGCCTCGCCGACCTGAAGACTCAAGTCACTGACACTGCTTCGGCGTTGCGGGCTCGCGGCATCGACCGCAACGACAGTGTCGCGATCGTGGTTCCCAACGGCCCTGAGGCTGCTTCGATCTTTCTGGGTGTTGCGGCGGCCGCGACGGCTGCGCCACTGAATCCGACTTATCGTACCGAAGAACTGACGTTCTACCTCTCGGATCTGGACGCGAAGGCGCTTGTAATCGCGACGTCGTTCGACACACCGGCGCGCGATGTTGCGGCGGCCCGCGGGATTCCGGTGATCGAGTTGGAACCGCGAGGGGCTGCAGGCGCGTTCACGTTTGGTGGAAGCTTCGGCAACGACGCGCCAATCGAACTCGCCGGCGGCGACGATGTTGCGCTTGTGCTGCACACATCGGGCACGACCTCGCGCCCGAAGCAGGTTCCGCTGACGCACGCGAATATTTTTGCTTCTGCGCGAAATATCGGTACCGCGCTGGCACTTGGTCCGGCGGATCGATGTCTGAACGTGATGCCGTTGTTTCACATTCACGGGTTGATGGCGGCGGTGCTGGCGTCGCTCACCGCAGGCGGGAGCGTGGTATGCACGCCGGGACTGAAGATTCCGCAATTCTTCGACTGGATCGCGGAGTTTCATCCGACATGGTACACAGCAGTCCCGACGATGCATCACGCAGTGCTGACCGCTGGTGAGGGACGAGCGGAGTTGGCGCACAGTTCGCTTCGATTCATCCGGTCGTCGTCGTCGGCATTACCGCGCCAGACTTTGGTAGGACTCGAGGCATTGTTCAAAGTGCCAGTGATCGAGGCGTACGGAATGACTGAGGCAGCGCACCAGATGCGAAGCAATCCGTTGCCGCCGCGCGAGCGAAAGCATGGTTCTGTTGGAGTCATGGCCGGTCCGGATGTCGCAATCATGGATGCGGCTGGTGAGTTGCTCGCGGCAGATACGGTTGGCGAAGTGGTAATTCGTGGTTCAAATGTGACGTCTGGATACGTGAGTAATCCCGAGGCCAATGCCGCCGCGTTCACAAATGGCTGGTTCAGGACTGGTGATCAGGGTTTGATGGACGCCGATGGTTATCTGTTCCTTCACGGTCGACTGAAGGAGTTGATCAACCGCGGGGGTGAGAAGATTTCACCGGTTGAGATTGATGAAGTACTGATGGATCATCCGGCGGTCGTGCAGGCGCTGGCATTCGCGCTGCCGCACCCGACGCTGGGCGAGGAGGTCGCCGCGGCTGTGGTGCTGACATCGAGCGACGCGGTGACGGAACGCGCTTTGAGGAATTTCGTTGCTGGGCGTCTTGCGGCGTACAAATGCCCACGCCGGATAATATTTCTCGAGACAATTCCAAAAGGGGCGACTGGAAAGCCGCAGCGCATCGGGCTTGCGGCGCGACTGGGGATAGAAGTAGTGCAGCGGAGCAGTTCACAGGAGGCGCACGTTGCACCGCGAAACGAGATCGAGGAAATAGTCGCGTCGATCTGGGCAGAAGTACTTAAAGCCGGTGCGCCGAGCGTGACTGCGGACTTCTTTGATGCGGGCGGGGACTCGATCAAGGCAGCACAATTCGTCAGCCGGATTTGCGAGTCACTGGCCGTGGAATTTACGATCGAGGACTTTTTCAATGCGCCGAGTGTTGGCGAAGTTGCAGAATTTCTGGAGCCTAAACTGATCGGGCCAGCATAAAGAACATCACGATCCATGATCGCGATGGCTGGGTGTCACGATACTTTGGGCATTCCCGGCACGTCGACGTGGTGCACCTTTTGATGCCGGGACGGGGGCTAATTTGACTCATGCCGCGCGGCTGCGAGCCGCACTGGATGCGCGCGATCTCATCCCGTTTATCGGGATCTATGACGTGTTCTCCGCGTCGATTGCGGCACAGCATTATGACGCGCTGTTCATCAGTGGATTCGGCTTTGCTGCGAGTCACTATGGACTGCCGGATGTCGGCTTCATTGCGTGGCCGGACATTGTCGACTTCGTGCAGCGGGTGCGGACCGTTCTACCGCAACATCATATTCTGGTCGACATTGACGACGGGTACTGTGACGTGGAGGTGGCATGTCATGTAGTATCGATGCTCGAGAAGGAAGGTGCGTCGGGAGTTGTGCTCGAAGATCAACGGAGACCACGGCGTTGCGGTCACTTCGATGGCAAGCAACTACTTGATCTGAACGAATACCTGGAGAAGTTGCACCGGGTGCTCGCGACGAGACGTGATCTTGTTGTCGTCGCTCGAACTGACGCGACCGATCCTGACGAAGCGGCAAGGCGGGTCCATGCGTTTGTCGATGCCGGAGCGGACGCTGTGCTGGTGGACGGCGTGAAGGATCTCGATGTGATTCGGCGACTGAGTGAGGAGATCGACTGTCCACTCGTGTTCAATCAAATTGGCGGGGGTCGCTCCGCACCATGCACAGCGAGTGAGCTCCGCGGTGCGGGTGTTTCGCTCGTGATTTACAGCACGCCATGTCTCTTCGCTGCTCAGCAGGCGATGGAAGGGGCGATGCGTCATCTTGAGACGCACGATGGGCAGTTGCCGCTTGCGGGGCCGGGAATTGTCGGGGTGCACGAGTGTACGGATGTGCTCGATGCGAATCTTGCACGCCGCGACGGGACGTCGGCGAGTGGCCCGGACCCACAGTTGGTTCGGAGAGTAGCGTCGGCATGACGGCCGAGTCTTATAGTGTGAGCAACAGCGCTGATTCGGCGGGCGCACTATCGCCGGCTGCGCGTGCGCTTCTGGAGCGACGGGCGCGCCTTGCAGACTTCGCGCCGACGCTCGTCGGCGGTAAAGGCAGCCCGGAGTCCGGAAGAGCGGCTCGCCTGTCGTCCTGGCAGCAGAGCATCTGGTTTTTTGATCAGATGGAACCGGGTTGCGATGCATACAACAGAACGATGCTGCTACGTCTGATCGGATCACTGGATGTGGCGGCTCTGGAGAGGAGTCTCGCAGACATATTCCGGAAGCATGAGGTTCTGCGGAGCCGAGTCGTGCTGGAAGATGGCAGTCCAGGGCAGCGTGTGCTGGATGAGTATGAGTTCAGGCTTCGATTAGCAGATCTGCGCGAGCTGTCGCCATCCCCGCGTGCACGAGAATATTCTGCAATTCTGAATGGTGCGGCGCGGGCACCGTTTGATCTCATGTCGGGTCCATGGGCGCGAGCGACGCTTGTGCGCGAGTCCGACGATGTCCATGCGCTTTTATTCACCGCGCATCACATCGCGTTCGATGGATGGTCGACGTCGATTTTGATAGATGAACTAGCCGAGGGGTATCGAAGGAATCTGAACGGGAAAAGCAGCGGCGGTGAAGGCATCACCTTGCAGTATGCCGATTTCGCCGAGTCGCAGCGATGCCGGCTCGACGGGTCTGCGCTGGACAAGGGACTGGACTACTGGGTCTCCACATTGCTCGGGGCACCTTCATTGCTCGAACTGCCTGCAGACCATCCCAGGTCGACCCGGCGAGCCAGTGTGGCGGGTACTGCGTCAGTGTTCATTCCGGCGGCCACTGTAGAACGATTGCACACGCTTGGTCGTGAGGGAAACGCGACATTGTTCATGACAGTTCTCGCCGCATTCCAGTTATGGCTAGGGCGATTGTCTGGGCAGGATGACATCGTAGTCGGAACTCCCGTTGCGGGTCGGGCCAACGTGGCGTCGGAAAAGATGATCGGTTGCTGCATGAATGTTTTGCCGATCCGTGTGCGCATTGATGCCAAGCTGAGTTTTCGGGATTTACTGAGGAATGTCAGAGACACGGTCCTTCAAGGGCTCGCTCAACAGGAAGTGCCGTTCGACGCGATTGTAAATCGTACTCAACCGGAGCGGGATCTTTCGCACGCTCCGTTGACTCAGGTGATTTTCAATTTTCGTAGCATCATCCAGGATGCACCAGCGTATCCGAACCTCGCCGTCGAGGTCGATAACATTTCCCCTGGTCATCTTGTTTCGGACTTCGAGTTTGAGATCGAACAGAGCGGGGAATGTTTACGTTGCATAGCGGTATACAACGCGGAGCTTTTTGACGCATCGACCGTGACAAGGTGGCTCGGCCATTTTCAGACTTTGCTCAACGGTATTATTGACGCACCGCATGCGCCGATTGCACGCATTCCGCTGCTGACGGGCGCGGAGCGGCATCTTATGGTCGTCGAATGGAACTCGGCTTCCACCGCGTCCGACTATGAAACGTGCCTGCATCATCTGGTGGAAGCGCAGGTACGGCGTACTCCGGATGCCCCGTCGGTGTGCGGTGAGAGCGGAACACTCAGCTACGCCGCATTGAATCGGCGCGCCAACATTCTGGCGCGTGACCTTATGAGGCGCGGTGTCGGTCCGGGCGTACTAGTAGCAATCAACATGGAGCGGTGTCCGGATCTGGTTGTCGCCGTACTGGCGGTGCTCAAAGGCGGCGGCGCATACGTTCCCCTCGACCCCGATTATCCGATCGATCGACTCGCGTTCATGCTGAGTGATTCGAAACCTCTGGTACTACTGACGCAGAGATCACTCGGTTCGTCAGTCGACGCGGGCGAGACGCCGGTGATCTTTGTTGATGATGAATATTGGGAAGCCGCCCCATCGGCGGAGGGTGGGGACCTCTTGATCGACGTGAGACCAGACGACTTGACCCACGTGATCTATACATCTGGATCGACAGGTCGCCCGAAAGGGGCAATGAATACGCACCGGGCGGTTTGCAATCTATTGCTGCGAAGTCGCGACGGTCTTGGGTTTGACGCCCACGACGTAACGCTGCTGCGAACGCCGATAAGTTTTGATCTGTCTTTGAAGGAAATGTTTCTCCCTCTCATTGCGGGTGGGCGGGTGGTGCTCGCGCGCGCGAACGACTCTGCCGAGCCAGAGTACGTTGCGCGTGTAATCGAGGAGCATGGCGTCACGGTGATGTTTGTGGTGCCGACGCTATTTCGGCTACTGCTGGACGTCCCCGAATTGGGAACGAAGCTCGCGACAGTCCGCGCCGTCCTTTCCGGCGCCGAGACACTATCGACTACGCTGTTGGAGCGGCATTTCGCAGTACTGCGTATGCCGATATACAACACTTACGGTCCAACCGAGACTGCTGTCGACGCACTGCATTGGCGGTGTGAGCGATTCGATAGACATCAGACGGTACCAATCGGCCGACCGATTGTCAATAATCGAATCTACATTCTCGACTCGAACGATGAGCCGGTTCCGATTGGTGTGACGGGTGAGATATACATCGGAGGTGCTGGAGTTGGCCGGGGGTATCTGAATCGACCTGAGCTGACCGCGGAGAAGTTTCTGCCCGATCCATTTGTTGATGCTGGAGCGGCGAGAATGTATCGGACCGGAGATCTCGGCCGCTACGACAACGACGGCGTTGTGGAAATTCTGGGTCGGAAGGACGATCAGGTCAAGCTTCGGGGAGTGCGCATCGAGCTTGGGGAAATTGAGGCGGTACTGTCGGGTATAGAGAACGTGCGTGAGTGCGCGGTCGTATTGCGTGACGACGCGCCCGGCGGCCGCGGGCTGGTCGCGTACATTGTGATCAAGGACGGTGCAGAGGTTTCGGAAACGTTGCTGCGTCAGACATTGCGTTCAAAACTGCTGGCTGCGATGGTGCCTTCGACCTTCGTCGTGATGAAAGCACTTCCACTTACCCCGAGTGGGAAGATCGACCGGTCGGCGTTACCGGCACCGATAGCTCGGTTGCACGAACAGTCTCGCGACTCGTTTGCGCCAAATACCGCGATGGAGGCGATCATTGCGGCGATCTGGGCATCCGTATTGAACGAGGAAGCCATTGGTATCGACGATGATTTCTTCGAACTGGGTGGTCATTCCCTGAACGCGACACGTGTGATGTCTCAGATTCGCGAGGAAGTCGGCATTGACGCGCCGCTGAGACTGTTGTTCGAATACCCAACGATCCGCGCGCTATCCGGCGCAGTGGATGATCTCCTGATTGCGAGTCAGACTGACGATCAGCTCGCTGAGCTGCTGGCAGAGATCTCTGATGCTACGGCGAGTAATGAGCGTGCATCGGGATGACTGACACTACACGCAGGCTTGCCGACCTGACGCCGGCGCAGCGAGCGCAATTGCAGCAGCGGCTGATTGATGCGCAGCGCAATTCAAACCGCTCGCACACGATTCCGCATTCCGACGCGGACTCGCGAGCGCCGTCGTCCGGTGAGGAGCGGCTGTGGTTTCTCGATCAGGTTGTCGGGAGCAGCGCGCTGTACAACGTTTCAAGTGCCCTACAGTTGACGGGCGATGTTAACGTTGATGCTGTCCGGTCAGCCTTACGCAAATTGGTGCAGCGACACGATATCCTGCGTACGCGCTACCTATCGGATGCAGGAGCGCTGCGTATCGTTGTCGATTCTGATTGCGACGTTCGGCTGGAGATCCTGAACGTCGACGACAGGAACGCGCTACACGAGTCGACCGGCGGGAGCGACGGCGGTGTATGGACGGCGGTTGGACTGAATACCGCGTTGGAGGCGGAAGCCTCGCGGCCTTTCGCGCTTGAACGAGACATGCTGTTGCGGGCGGTTCTGTATTCACTTGGGCCACGCAGTCGGGTGCTTCAGTTGACGACGCATCACATCGCATCCGACGGGTGGTCCCAGGAGTTGCTCTGGCACGAGCTTGGCGAGTTTTATAACGCGCACGTACGCGGTGCGGATGCCGAGCTTCCGGAGTTGCCGATTCGGTATGGGGACTACGCGAATTGGATGCGCGGGCCGGCCAAGGCGGCCGAGCTTGAGCGTGCGGCCAGCGACTGGTCTGAGCTATTGAGCGGGAGCTCACAGGTACTCGAATTGCCTACGGATCATCCCCGTCAGGCTGCTCAGACGCACCGTGGGTCGCTCCGTTCGTACGAGTTATCATCCAAAGCGGTTGCGGGGCTGTCCGAGTTCGGTCGCGGGGAGCATGCGACTCCGTTCATGGTGCTCCTGTCTGGACTATTTGCGGTGTTGCACCGTTATACAGGTCAGTCACGCCTGCTGGTTGGATCGCCGATGGCCGCGCGACCAGTGCCGGAAGTAAAAGGCATAATCGGCTTCTTCGCCAATACTGTTGCGCTCCCAGGCGACCTTTCCGGTGATCCGACGTTTCGTGAATTGGTAGCGCAGATTCGAACCGTGGCTCTCAAGGCTTACGCATGCCAGGACGTACCGTTCGAGAGCATCGTACAGCGAATGAACCCGGAGCGCGACTCAAGCAGATCACCGCTCGTTCAGGTGATGCTTGCACTGGACAATTACCCCTCACGGGAACTGAAGCTGGACGGCTTGGAGACTGCGCTTCGCGAGATACATACTGGCACGTCCAAGTTTGATCTCACCATTCACGCAGCGGTATCGCAACTGGTCGGGAAGGCCACAATCGAGTTCAACTCGGATCTGTTCGCACCGGACACGATCGACAGGTTCTGGCTACATCTGAATAACTTCCTCGAAAACGCGATGGATCGGCCCGACGAGCGTATTTCGACTGTACAATTCCTCGGTGCGGACGAACGCCGCATGCTGTTGACTGAGTGGAATGCGACGGCGGAGGAGTACCCGAGGTTCAGCTCCGTTGCTGCGCTGGTCGAGGAGCAGGTGGAGCGAACTCCCGATGCCGTCGCCGTCGTATTTGGCGATACCAGGTTGAGCTACCGTCAATTGAACAACCGCGCCAATCAGCTTGCCGCTGAACTGATCAGCCGGGGAGCGGCCCATGGTTGTGCAGTCGGATTATGCGTTGAACGTTCCGCCGACATGATGGTGGCATTGCTTGCGATCGTGAAGACTGGCGCCGCATACGTGCCGGTCGACCCGTCCCTCCCAGCGGAGCGTGCGAACTATATCCTGAGCGATAGTGGCGCGGAATTTGTCATCACGCAACGACAGTTGCTGGAGAACTTATCGTCGTTCGCGGGTGCCGTTGTTCTGATTGACGCGGATGAATGGAAGTCGAACCACTCCACAAACCTGTGCACTCCCGGAAGCGACTCTCTCGTCTACATCATCTATACATCTGGTTCGACGGGCAAGCCGAAAGGCGTGAGAGTTCGCGCCAACGCGCTCATCAATCTGCTTTGGTCGATGCGCGCGCGGTTTGGACTTGACGCCACGG
>JBDTAW010000119.1:0-1554 GCA_039924445.1 Gemmatimonadaceae bacterium | reverse complement strand
GCAGTCCAAGAGTACCAAGGCCGCCGTGCCCGTTCCACTCCGGGCTTCGCGCTCAAGCGGCGCTGCGGCTCAGCGTTTCAGGGAAACGTCCGGTTTATCCCCGGCCGCGTGCAGTAGCTGATCGGTTGGGTTGAGGCCGATCACCGACGGCACGGTGACACAATTGCCGTACCGCTCGCGCAAGTCGCGAAGGATGTGCGCTTGGTTGTCCGGCGCAACAGCGATTCCGTTCTCCGCCATGCCAAGGAGATTAACCCGGGACCAGCCTGCCATCCTATGGTTGTCGTCTCGAAGTCTTGCGAGTGCGGAAAGCATCCGCGCTTGCTCCGCATCGGAAAGCGGGCCTCCCGTTCGTCGCGTTGGCTGAAGCTGTATTCGGTCCGAGTTCTCTGCGAGATTCGTCGCCTCGAGGACCCCCATCAACCTGTACGCCTTGGACCACGTCACCATGCCAGCAGCCGACGTGTGAGATGCCGCATCAGATGCAAGCGCAGCTTTCCACGCTTCAGTGTCCCACGTGCGCGTGGGAGGGGTGTACTTGGCCGCAAGCGCGACGATGATACGACGATCGCGCGCACCATCCACCGCGGCGGCGATAGTGTCGAGCTGTTGATCCAGGCACGTCTCGAGCGCCGCGCACGTGAACGCGTGCGGCCCGTCGTCGTCACGCAGCTCCAGACGCATCGACTCAGCTGCGTCGTTTACCCTGTTGCGCCAGTGAATCGCCTCGACGGTCTGTTCCGCGCCGAGCGCTATGAGGACGCCGAGTACAATGATGCCGACTTCCTTCAGAAACTCACGGACCGAATGGATTGCATGCGGCTTGTGGATCTCCATCACACCTTCCTTGTTGGCAGGCGGTTCTTCGCGACGCTTACCAATACGGTGTACTCCGGATCAACAATCTGGATGATTGATGCGCGGGAGTTCTGTGACACGAACTGGTATGCGTCGAGCTGCGCCAGATCTGACTCGTGCTGCACCCACTCCACCATTGCCTTGAATGCGACGCGCGCAGCATCTTCCAGAGGGCGACCCGAGCCGACGAACATTATTTCGTCGGCGTTTTCGATACGCGGTACCGGAGTCAACTGGTGTTTGAGCAGTTCGACATATACATCGACGTTCAGGGCGCCTTCGATGGCGGCGCCCATTATCTCGCCCTCTCCCATCGCGTAATGCCCGTCGCCGAACGAGAGCAGCGCACCGGGCATATTCACTCCGAAGAACACCGTGTTCCCGGTGCACACTTCCGGGCAGTCCATGTTGCCGCCGAAGTTTCCGGGAACGATTGACGTGCGGACCTCGCCACCAGTTGGCGCGACACCGAGGCAGCCGAGGAATGGTGCGAGTGGCACCTCCCAGAAATGCCTTCCGTCGCTGGTGCTCGTGCGCGCGATGCTGCGTTTCGCGTCGACGTCGTAGCGCCATGTGGTTTCCTGGAAGTCGGGCGCGAGCATCGCTGTCTGATTGGTGCCGACCAGCGCGCCGAATTGCGGATCGAACGACGACACGCCGTAGTCACGCGCTGGCTCGAGCTTGAGAATGTGAACG
>JBDTAW010000118.1:0-30284 GCA_039924445.1 Gemmatimonadaceae bacterium | reverse complement strand
GGCGAAGTTGGCGAGAATGGTCGTCGGGTCGTGCGCGCCCGGCTCCGTCCCCGGCGCGCCAGTGAACGGCGGCGTCGGTGTGGGGTTCGGTGGCGTCGGCGCGGTCGGCGGACCGGCAGACACCGCGCCCGCGTTGAACTCGTCGAGTGCCTTCTTGAAGCCCGACGGGACGTTGACAAGCGCGCCGAGTAGGTTGTTCGACGCGCCCGTGAGTGCGTTGAGCGCGTCGGATGTGCCACCGATGGCGTCCAGTAGTTGCGAGACATCGGTGAGCCCGCCCAAGTCCGACAGCGACAACGAGCCCGCTTGGATTTCATCTACAATTTTCTGGAAAGCGGCACGGAGAGCTTGCGGTCCACCGGCGAGCCCCGCCGTCAACTGCTGCGTGACGGTGGAGTTCGCGTTCCCGATTGTCTTGATGATGTCGCCTACGCTGTCTTGGAGCTTCTGTTGCGCCGTGACCTTCCCGCCTTGTAGCGACTCCTTGACCGCCGTGAGCTTTTGCGTCGTTGAAAGGTCGCTCGCCAGCGACGTGAGGATTGTCGCGTTCTCGCCGAGCGCCGTCATAAAGGCGTCGAGCCCCGTGAAGTTCCCCTTCGAGTCCACGAGCGTGATGTTGAGCGCCTTCGCCGCCGCCGTCGCTTGCGCGATGGTGAGGTGGAACTTCAAGAGTTCCGCCGTCACGCCAGCCGTCGTCGCGATGTTAACGGCGGCGGGGTTGCCGCCGTTCGCGTCGAGCGCCTTCTGGAAGGCGTTCTTGAACGTGTCGTCGAACTGCCCCTTGCCAGTTTGGAGTGTCTTGAGGTCAGCGGATACCGCCGTGAGTCCTTGCGTCAGTTGCGCCGTCCGCTCCGCCGTCCCCGCCTGACGGTCGAGCGTGTTCGTCAGCGTGGCGAGCGCGGAGTTGTTCTGCTTGAGGATGTTGTCGTGCTCAACGTCGAGTTGCGACTTCCCGAAGAGCTTCGAGACGATGCCAATAGCACCGACGACGGCGGTTGCGACGGAGGTGACGCCGGAGAACACATCCGCGAACGACCCGCCGCCGCTCTTGAGCGCGGCTATCGCGTCCTTCAACTGGAAGAAGCCATCGACGCCAGCCTTGATGCTCTGCGCGAATTGCGACATAGCTGAGTTCGCGCCGAAGATGGCCGACGCCACCGCCGCGAAGTTGTCGGCGATGCCCGTGATTTGCCCGCGCGTAGACAAGTGCTCCATCGCCTTCGCTAGCTCTTCCACGCTAAAGCCAGCCGCCTTCGCGTTCGCGGCGATTTCCGTCATCGCGTTCGCCGCACCGATGCCGCCGGGCTTCACCGCGTCTTGTGCAATCTTCGCTTGCTCGCGCGCGAACTTGTTGAGAATCGCCGTCCGCTCGTTCGCGACCGTCGTTCCGCCGCCACCGGCGAGCGCGTTGAAGAGCGACTTCTGGATAGCCGCCGCCGCCGTGTCCGCCGCTTGCGCGCCCGCCATCGAATCGACAGTGACGGGAATCTTGAGCGGCGGAATGCGAGCAAGGATGCGCTGGAACTCCGGCCCTATCGCGGCGATGTCCTCCGCGCTAATCGTGAAGCCGTGTACGAGACTCGTGTCCACGTTGAGCTTCTTCATCGTCTCGTCGAGTTGCGCGAGCGCGTGCTGTTGGTCGGTGAGCGACTGACCGCTCGTGCCGACGAGTCCCTTGTACCGATTCGCTTCGTCGTTGAGCTTCGAGAACGCCGCTTGGCTCGCCGTCGTGGCGTCGCGAATCGCGAAGAGGTTGCCGCTTGCCGTTGCGCGCTGGAGGTTGAGCGTTGCGACCGCCGCCTCTTCGGCGTCGTCGTGCACCTTCCGCAATCCGTCTTGGAAGCCAGCGAGCACGATGCCCGTTTGGCTGGAGTCTATTTCGATTTTCTTTACGTTCCCGATGACATCCACGCGGTAGGCGTGGCTGTTGTCGGTGTTGCTCGTGAGTTGCGCGGCGAGCGACGCGTCGAGTTGTGACTTGAACTCGCGGAGTCGCTGCACGTCTATCTTCGACGAGTTGCCCGTGTGCTCAAGCGCCGCGTTGACGAGCGCGAGGTTGCGAAGTACGCTGTTCGTGCTCCCCGTCTGCGCCAACTGCTCGAAGGCATTGCCGAACTGCTTCAAGTGTCCGAGCGTGCCGGAGATGGCGAGGCCGAGATTCGTGATTCCCGGCGACTCTTGGTCGAAGATGTCGCCGATGCCCTTACTGCCATTCTTGAGCGCGGCGGCTTGCCGTTGTAGGCGCTCCATGCCGGAGCGGAGTTCGTCGGCGGAGATGCGCGGAGACGTGAAGCCGTTGTCCAACGCTTGCTGCATGAGCCCTGCTTCTTTCTCCAAGTCAGCGACGGTCCCCTTAATCGAGCCCGTCGGGTCGATGGACACGCTGGACTTCCCGGAGAATTGCTTGATGCCCGCGAATACCGCCTTGAAGTAAAGCTCTTGCTTCTGCGCCGCGATTTCCGCTTGTTCGCCATTGTCCTTGAACTGGAGCCCGACCGCCGCGAGCGAATCGACTGCCGCCCTCTGATTGTCGCGCATGAACTGGAGCGACGTGTTGGCGATGGCGTTCGGGTCTTTCGGGCCGGGCGTCGCCGCGAAGCGGCCAGCCGTGACGTTCGTCGCGTTGGCATCGGCCACCGATTTCGCCAGCGCGTCGATTTGCTTCTGGCGGTCGTCGATGTCCTTCTGGAGCTTGGTCGTCTTGAGTTCAAGCTCGCTGTTGCTCAACCCTTGCAACGAAGTCTTGAACGCGTCGAGCTTTTCCTTCGCATCGCGGAATTGGTGCGTGACGAGCAAGAGCACGGCGGCGAGCGCCGCGAGCCCTAGCCCGATGACCGTCGAAGTTTGGAGTGCCTTGAGCCCCAAGCCGAGCTTGACCGCCGCCTCGCCAGCTTCGGAGAGCGCGCCCGATGCCGCCAGTCCAGCCGTTCCAACGTCACTGACGGCGGCGGCTACCTTCGCGTCCTTGAGCAACCCGAAGGCGAGCACCGTCGAGCCGATGGCTTTCGCCACGCCACCGAAGAGAAGGGCGGCGGGGCCGAGCACCGCGAGTAGTCCGGCGATGACTTCGAGAAACACGCCGACTGGACGTGGCAACTCCGTGAACGCCTTGACGAGGTGCGTGATGTCGTCGAGTGCTTCGAGTAGCGCCGGGGCAATTTGGAGAAACGACGCCTTGAGTTGGTCGCCGACGGTCGCGGTAACGACGCCAGCGGCCTTCCCCACCTTGTCCAGCGCCGTCGCGAACGTATCTGTTTGGTCAGCGACCCCGTTAATCGTTATCGCTGAGATGCGAACGGAGTCGGTGAGCTTCTGAATGTCGAGCGAGCCATTGCGCGCGGCGGTGGAAATCTGCACCGCCTCACGCGGGCCGAAGATGCGCGACGCGAGGTTGATGGCCTCTGCGTCGGAGCCCGCCTTCTTGAGCGAGTCGATGACGAGCGTCAACGCGCTCGACGTGTCCACGCCCTTGAGCGCGAACTTCGAGAGCGAGTTCTGGAGCGTCGTGATAATCGCATCGGCGTTCAAGCCTTCTTTCGTGAACTGGCCGAGCAACGCCGCGCTCTGCCCGAAGCCGAGCCCTAGTTGCCGGAACGCCGGTGCAAACTGCGCGAGGTTGCCAGCAAGGTCGCCGACGGCGACGCCCGTTTGCTGGCTCGTCTTGAAGAGCGTGTCCATCGCGCCGAGTTGGTCTTTCGTCGAGACGTTGAATCCTTGAAACGCGTGTTGGGCGGTGGTGAGCCCGCTCGCCAAATCGGAACCCGTGATACGCGAGAGGTTCAACGCCTGAGTCGCGAGCGCGTCGAGTTGGTCGCCGGACGCGCCCGTGAACTGCGTGATGATTTGGAGCGCATGGCCGATGTCCGCTGCACTGTTCGGTAGCTGCGTGAAGAGTGTGCGGAGATGTCCCTCCATCTCGTCCAGCGACGGGCCTACCTTCCCGGTCGCCACGCGGATGTCGTCTATCGCGTGCTCGAATATGTTCGATGCGGCGATGGCGGCGATGGCACCGGCGGCGATAGGCGCGGTGAGCCCGATGGAAAGCTCGCGCCCGATTTGCGTGAGGTCGCGTCCGAGCGAACGCGTCTTGCTTCCAATGGTGGTGAGTCCATTCTCGAACGCATCGGAAGCGGCAATGCCCGTTTCTTGGAGCGAGTTGACGAGCGCCGCGCGCGCCTCCGGCGGGATAGCCTTCTTCTTGTCGAGCTTCGTTATCCCGTTGAGTAGTGCGGTGTTGAACGACTTCGCCGCTTCGTCGCCGAGTTCCGCGAACTGGCCCTTCGAGAGCGAGCCGCGCGCGAACGCTTCAAGTAGCTCTGTCTGCCGGGCGGCGTATGTCTTGTTGAGCGCGTCGAGAAGGTCAATCGCTGCTTGCGTTCCGGCGGCAACGAAGCCTTCGCCGGTGTTCTTCGGAACGTCGCCAATCGCCTTCGCCGCCGCGCGCGCGAACTCCTTCGTGATAGCGAGCCCACGGTCGAACCCCGCCTTCATCGGCGCGGGGTCCGCTGCTAGTTGTGTGACGAGCCGGTAAATCGTAGCCACGAGGGCAGTCCGTTTGTACTAGGTGGACGGTGCCGCTGGACGCCCTAACACTTTCGGCGCGAGCGGATTGAACCCGTCTCCCTCTTCGGCAGACTCCCGAGCGGCCCGGTCTAGCGACCCTCGTGCGGTTTCTTCTTTTCGGTCGTGCTCCCGCAAGTTGTACCATGCCGCTATTTCCATCAAGTCAGCCGCCGGAACGTCATCTAGGTCCGACGGCAGACAGTGGAGTGCTTCAACCGCGATGGCGATGACTAGGCGTCGCCAACTGCGCCGGGCGAGTTTCCCTCCAGTTCGTCGGCGTCGGCTTCGGTAATGCCGGACAGTCGGGCCGCTGCTTCGTAGAGCAAGTTGACGGCGTGGGCGTTCTTGTCGCCGAGCCACGATGCGTCCTCGTCGGACCACACGCGGTTGCCGAGTTCGTCGCACGCGCACTTGACCACGAGCTTCGCGCGGATGTTCGTGTTCTTGAACTCGCGCGTCTTGCCCTTCTTCTCCAGCATGGACGACTCGAAGTCGTCGCGCTCTTTCGCGGTGAGCGCCTTGATGGTGATGAAGCCGCCCCACTCCGGCACTTCGACATCTTCCGTCTTGAGGTCGCGGACCTTCCGCACGTCAGCGGAGCCGAGTCGCTTGCGGGGGATGCCACCCTGCTCAACCTTGAGCGGCGTGACTGGCACATCGGGGGCGGCGTCGGGCTTCACGTCGAGTGACGCCATGTGCGGCGGAAGGACAGTGCCGCTCGTGCCGATTTCGTTCAAGTCCTTCGGCTTGTCGCCGTAGTCGATGTTCTCTTTCTTGAATGTGTCGTCCATACCCGGTTGCTCCATGAGCTAACGGTGAGGTGAGCGGCGAGGGCGACACCATGTGCACGCCCTCGTGCTCGTTGCTACACGAATTACAGTAGCGGGCCGGTCCCGGTAATGGTCGGGTCCGCCGCGCTGGAAAGCGCGAACGTGATTTGCTGCAATCCGTCCGGCGTCGCCGTATATGTGCGCGAGCCGACCTTGACCGCTTGCGTGAAGCCGTTCGTGCCATCGAACAGAACCTTGATGTACGCGGTGGTGTTCGCCGCTTCCGCCGCGAAGAGTGTTCCTTGTCCAGTGTCGCCGACAGACAAGAAGCCACCGAGCGAAAGGGTTTGGTCACGCGTACCCGGAATCGAATACGCCACCGACCGACCGAACACACCGAAGCTCGACACATTACGCGTCGAGTTCTTCGAGAGTGAGTTGATGTCGGAGACGGGCGCATACGTGCCCGCCGACGGTGACGCTTCGGTTCCCGTGTTCGACGCGGCGCTGATAATCGCCGCCGAGCCGAGAACTACTGTGCCGAGAGCCATAAGAAGTTTTCCTCCACGGAACTACATCGAAATGACGTGCAGAGCTTCACGCCGCTGGAGCCGCCGGATACTCGGCTCCGAGCGCGTCCATCGCTCGCACAAGGTCAGCTTTGAGCACGGTCCCATTCGAGCCCGTACCCTCCACGTTCATCCCGACTTGCTCCGCGAAGCCCGACAAATCTTCGAGCGTGTTGCCCGAAGCCGTCGTGTCGCCTAGCCAATCGTGCATCGCGCTCGCCATGCGGGCGCGCGGGTGTTGAACGGACGCAAAGCCCACACGCGAGCCGAGCGCACCGACTTCTTCACCCTCTTCCAAATCCATGTCTGAGAAATCCGCATCGGGGTCGCGGCCTAGAAATGCCGGGGCGACGCCGGTCGAAGGCGTACTATCCGAGTCCGCGTTGACAATATCGTGCAACCGCTCGGCTTCGGCGTCCTTCTCGGCTTGCGACATCGTGCCGACGTAGCCGGTTCCTTCGCCAGCGTCGGTGTCCTGCTCTTCGACGTACTTCTTCTTCTTCGCCATGTGGAATTACTCCGGCTTACGTGGAATAGTCGCCGCACGTCCGAAGCGCGGCGTGCTGCGCGGGTCGTCCGGGTCCACCCCCGCACTCAACCCGATGACGGGCGGTGCGTCCACGTTGCCTTGTCCACTCTCAAGTAAGAGTTGGCACTGAGAGATAATACTATCGGCTAGCGCGCCAAGTGCAACGCCCTGACGCAAGAGCCCCTTGATGACGCGTGCTTGCTCGGCGTTTGTCATCCGCGTGAAGTCACGTCGTAGCGCGCGACGCCGTGAACGGTGATGCCGTCGGGGTCGTCCATCGTCGCCAGCAACGAGACGAGCCCGTTGACGACGGAGAAGCCCGTGACGGTGAGCGGCTGTTGATGCAAGAGGTGGCGAAGCGCGCCGTAGATTTGGAGCACTTGCCGCCCGCCGATTTCTTGCGTCGCGCCGCCGGTGGTCGTCGTCTTACGCGTCCAGATGTCGAGCACTTGCCCGGCGAGCGTGCCCGGCTTCCCGAAGAGATTGTCGTCGTTCTCTTGCACGAGCCCGAACGTGATGTAGGGATAGGGTGTGTTCTCCGGTGGCGACACGGAGTACACCATGTCGCCCGCCAGTATCCCTTGAAGCGTCGCGTCGGCGGCAATGGCGGTGGCGAGCGCAACTTGGAGCGGCCATAGCTGGCTGTTGCGCCCCATTAGCCGATAGCCCGCGCCATCGCGTTCGCAAGCTCCGCTTTGTAGCGGGGTTGCTCTTCGGCGAAGGCGATGCCGAGCGACGGTTGCGCGGCCATGTGCCGCGTGCCGAGTTCGACGAAATATGGATAGAACGCGCGCGGGCGACCCTTCTCGTCGATTGTCCCCAAGAAGTCCTTCGCATCCCACCCGACCTCGTAGGTGTAGCCGTTCTCGGAGAAGTCCGCGCGGACGTGCTCACTCATGTAGAACGTATCCTTCGGACAGAGGTCAATCGTCCGTTGCTGGAGCCGCGCCGCTGAGTTCCCGACCGCCGCCAAGATGAGCTTGAGGGCGGTCTTATTCTTCGCGACGATATTCGCGATGAGTCCGTCCACGTTCTGCACCGTCACATCGACGTTGAACTCTGCGGAGAACTTTTGCGCCATGCGTTAGGCACTCACGGAAGAGTGGAGAATCGCTGGCGGCTCCGGCTTCGAGCCGTTGTCGCCGACGTTCGATTCGCCGATAGCGGCGTTCGGCATCGTGACCTTCTCTCGCTTGACCGACGGCTTCGGTGTCGCTGGCCGGACGAACGCGTTCTGCGTGAAGTCGGGTATCCACTCGCTCGGGTCCAAGCCCTGCTCGCGCGCCGCCGCCATTAGGAACTCGGCCCGCGCTTGCGCGAAGGTGTTCGTCATAAGCTGCAACCCCGTGACGACCGTTCCCCGAAAGGGAATCGCGTCGCGGTCCTCTGTCATCCCCACCGGGCGAGCCGGTGTCCGTCGTCCGTGCGCCATGTCGTCGAGCCTCTGCTGAGTGAATACGGTGCCGCTTCCCACATGAAGATATATCCGGTCAGCGGACAGCGCGATAGAGTAGCATGATTCCCCGGCGCGCGGAGCCCGCCACCTTGACCACGAGCGAGCCCGCGAACGTGAGCGCCCCGAAGAGCGACCGGGCGAGTTGTCGCTGGAGACTGCCGGTCGGTGCCACGGCTCCGCCGAGCGCGCGAGCGTAGGTGGACATCGCACTCAACGTCGCCGTCGGTGTGAGCACACCGGCGAGGCTACGGAAGGTGCGCTTTACTAGCGCGCCGCTTAAGGGAAGGGAACCGCCAAACGCTTTACTAACGCGCCGGGCGAGCGTGCCCGTGGGCGTGAGCGCACCGGCGAGCGCGCGGAGTACCGAACGGACTGTCGTCACGATGCCGCTCGGCGTCAGCGCCCCCGCGAGCGTGCGCGCGTACTGATTCCCATACGTCACCACGCCGCTCGGCGTGAGGGAACCGGCCAGCTTCTTCGCCGACTTTCGGGCAAGCGTCCCGGCGGTGGTGAGCGTACCGGCGAGCACACGCACTACCTTCCGCACGAGCGCACCCGTCGGTGTCATGGCACCGGCGAGCTTCTTCGCGACGTTCTTCACGACGACACCGCTCGACGTGAGTGCGCCGGTGAGACTCCTTCCAGCCTTCCGCGCAAGCGCGCCCGTCGGCGTGAGCACGCCCGACAGCACGCGTGCGAACGTGTTGCTCCGGCTTACGGCACCGCCCGGCGCGAGTGAGCCGGTCAGTGTCCGCGCGAGCGACTTAAGAAGCATCCCCGTCATGGTCAGCGTGCCAGCGAGCCACACCGCGCGCTTCGCGTAGAAGTTCGTGAAGCGACTCGCGGTGACGCTCCCCGATACCCACGAGTTGTAGACGCCGACCTTCGTCGCGGAGCCAAACGCCGTGATTTCGCCGCCCGACAGTTGGTAGGATGCGCCGGGTACTGCCACCCCGTTGATGTAGACTTGAACGAGATTCCCGTCGCTGACTTGCGCCATCACGTCGGTGGTCGATGCGCCCGTCGCGGGAAGCGGGTTGCCCGCTGCGCCTTGCGCGACCGTGACGCGGACATTGCTGACGCCCGCGACCTTCGTGACGATTTTCACCGCGCCCGCGTAGGTGTTTATCTGTAAGAAGTTGCTCGTATCGACGTAGCGCGGCATCACCGTAATGACGTGATTCTGAATTGCATCCGTGATGAAGGTCAAGCCGACTTCTTGGCTCACGCCGCCCACGTCGAGGTAGGCCGACTGCGCGCCGCCCGTCGTCTGTGTGTTGTAGCCGCCATTGCTGCTAATGCCCCACGCCGCCGTGCCGGTCGATGTCCAGCTTCCGCCCTTGTCGGCGGTGCCGAGCGAGGTCGCGGAGTCCGCGCGGGTCGTCGTGTCGTAGCCGTAGTAGTTCGCGTAAGTGCTCCCGCTCGTGAAGCCGCCCGACTCGGCACCCGCGAAGGCGAGCGCCCCGCTGAGTTGGCGTGCGAGGTTCCGTGCGAACGTCCCGACTGGAGTCATGCCAGCGGTGAGCGCCTTCGCCATCGCGCGCGCCAGTGCGCCCGTCGGCGCGATGGCACCGGCGAGCGAGAGCGCCTTGAGCTTGAACGCCGCAAGCGTCCCGCTCAATCCCGGTAGCGCGCCAGAGGTCATGTTCGAGAAGCGCGCGGTCGAGTCGTTGTTCGACCATAGCCCGGCGTATGTTCCCACGTAGCGCGTGATTTCGCCGCCGGTGAGCGTGTAGGTGCCGACTTGCGTCCCGTTCGCGTAAGCCGTGATGAGGTTGCCGGAGACGGTCGCGCGGAGCGTGTACGTCGTGCCGCTCGCAAAGGTGAACGAGCCGATGCTCGTCACCGAGTGCGTGAGCGACGCCGTTTCGAGCAAGAGATAGACGGTCGAAGCGTCGTGCGAGACGGCGATGAAGTTCGTCGCATCGGTGCCGCGTAGCACGATGCCGTCGGAGTGCGAGAAGTTCGTGGTCGAGTGGTCAACCGTCACGTCCTGCGTCTGTGTCCCCAAATCGACGACGAGCGCGCCGTCGGAGTCAGCCGACGGGTTGTAGAGCTTCCCGCTACTGACCCCCCACAAGCCGCCGTTCCACACGACGTAGGTGTTGCCCGTGTCCGGCGTGCCCGGTGAGGTCGTCGAGTCCGCGCGCGCCACCGTGTCCATCCAAAGCGCCGCACCCGCAAACGAGCCCGCGAATGCCTTTGCCGTCCGTCGCACGAGTGACGCCGCTGGAGTGATGCCAGCCGCGAGCCCCCGCGCCGTCTTGCGAGCGAGCGCACCCGTGGGCGTGAGTGCTCCGCTGAGGGAGACAATCACGCCGTGGAAGGTGGACGCGATACCGCTCGGCGTAATGACACCGGCCAGCACCTTCGCGACCTTCTTGAGCACGGTCCCACTCGGCGTCAGTCCGGCGGTGAACGCCTTCGCCGCCTTGCGTGCGAGGGCACCGCTTGGCGTCATGCCGCCGGTGAGCGACTGGACGCGCGCGCGGAGCGTGGTGAGTGCACCCGATGGCGTCATGCCGCCGGAGAGGAACCTCAGCGCCTTCCGCGCGAGTGCCCCGGTTGGCGTCGCGCCACCGGCGAGTAGCTTCGCGGCCTTCCGCGCCAGCGCCGCCGTCGGTGTCAGTCCCCCCGCGTAGCTTTTCAGCGCCTTGCGCGCCAGCACACCGCTCGGCGTCGCACCGCCGGTGAGCGACTTCGTGTACGTCGTGCCGACAATATTCTTGCCCGACGTGAGCGCGCCCGTCATTAGGTGCGATACGGTCGTGAGGTCGCGCAGCGTCGCGAGCGTTTGCGTGCCGAGCGCAAAGCACCACCGGACCCACGCGCGCCCGCTCGTCGGAACAAACGTCGTACTCGTGGTGAGCGCGCTGACTTGCTCGACCCACGCTTGCGTTGCGAGGTCGAAGTATTTCTCGTAGAGCGTGCCGACTTGCCCGGACCCGCCCGGCACGGTGTACGTCAGCACATCGGCGGGCCGCGTGCGTGCCGACGACGTGTTGACAATCGGTGACGTGGCGTAGCCGCCATCTTCAAGTTGCGGGCACCACGCGTAGAGTGTGTTCGCCGTCGTCGCGACTTCACTCGCGTCGCGTCTGTCCGTTCCGAGTTGGGCGTAAATCGAATTGCTCGTGCCGGTGAGCACCGAATATTGCGCCCACGCCGTCGTCAGGGCGGCGAGCACGCGCGTGTACGTCGAGCCATCGGGCGTCGCGTTGACGTAGAACAGTTCGTCTCCGAGCGCGCCCTTGAGCCAGACGGAGAACGCCTTGACGACCGCGCCCTGTCCCGAAGGATTCTGCGAGAGGACGGAATACGCCCCGCCGATACTGACGGCGGGTTGCACTATCTTCGACGCCGCGCTTGCGGTTCCGGCGGGGTCGGTCGTCTGTCCTGCCGTCGGCGTCGGCGCGGCGGGACCGCCAGAGCTACCCGCTGTCCAGTTGACGGTAGTGAGGTCGGCGGAGTCGAGAAGCCAGTTCGAGCGCGACGGTTCGATGAGCGTCGTCCGCACGTCGCCGACGTAGTGTCCGTCGCGGAGCGTGCCCGTCGCGATAAGCGCAAGGGTGCCACCACTCCCCGTTTCGTAGGCGGCAAGCGCGCGCGCGAAGGTGTAGCCACTGGCCGTCGAGTCGCCCGCGTGGTAGTCGAACACGAGCGCCGGGCCGGTCGTGCCGATAAGCGAGAGCGCGAAGTTCGTCGCTTGGTGCGGCGCACCACTGACACCGTTTTGCGAGACTGCATCGAAGCCGAGCGACATACGCTATCGCTCCTTAGCTACGAGATTTCCGCGTAGTGACAGTTCGCTTGTGTCGTGAGTGCCGTCAACGTCGCGCCGACCGTGGCGGGCGTCGTCTGCCCCGTCGAAGAATTGCCGCTCGACTTCGGAGCGGTGTTGCGGAAGCCGACGGTCAGCGTAGACGGCGAACCTTGAATCGTCGGCACCGTCGTCGCCGATACCATGATGCCGACGTAGTACAGCCCCGTATACAGCGTCCGATACGGGCCGCTCGTCACGGCGAGCGTCTTAACCGTCGATGCCGCCCACGCTGTCGTCGTGTCGTCGCCGGTCACGCAGAGCACCTTGAGCGCGGAGTCGGTGAGCACAAACCATTGGTGCGTCAGCGTTGCGCCCGCCGTCGTGCCGGAGCAGAACGCGATGTTCGTCACCGGGAGCCCGGCGGGAAGCTGAATCGACTGGAGCCGAATCGTCCCGCTCGTCACCGTTCCCGTCGCGAGCGTGATGTCGGCGGTGCGGTCGCACGTCGCCGCGAGACAGCTACCCGACCCGCTCTGTCCGTAGATGATGCCCGACGACACCGGAATGTCGCGAGCCGCGAGCGTGAGAAAGACGTTCTTCGTTCCCGCGCTCCATGACACCGCCGAGCCGCTGTTGCTCGACGCGAGAATGGTCACTCGCGTCAACGTCGTGCCGGTGGCCGTGAAGATGCCTTCTGCGATTTCCCAGTTGGTCCCGTCCTCTGTGCAGAACGTGACGAGACTTCCGGTCGCCACGCCATTCGTGAACGACTGGAAGCCAGCGGCGGCACCGGCGAGTGTAAGCGTGCCGGTGCCGGTCGTGGTCGTTGTTTCCTTTACGCGGTCCGCATACGCGTTGAGTTCGAGGCCGGGCACGGTCTACTCAACCGCCAGCGGTGAGCGTGAGCGCATACGTGAACGTAATTGAATCGCCGGAGACGACGTTGACCGCCGTGAATACGGAGCGGTCCAAGAGCGTGCCCGCCGTACTCGCGGAGAATACGCCATGCTCAGTGATAGCCTTCGTTGAGACAAATGCCATCGTCGCGACCGTCTGATAGATGTTGCTAGACGGGTTCGTTTGCGTACCGGCAACGCGTGTCACGCCGGAATCCGTACCCATCGCCGTGTCGGTGATGTTCTCCGCCGTCACGCCGGTGCCGCACGCGTGGTAGTTGAAGTTCTCCGGCTCGGCGGTGTTGAGGAACGTGGACGCCAGATAGTTGACGCCAGCCGTGGTGACGAGCCGACGCGAGACAACGCCCAAGTCCAGCACGGAGCCGTCGGCGCGGTGCAGCACGAGCGAGAGTTCCGACGCCATGACGGGCACGCCCGTGAGGGTGCCGAGCATCTGCATCCCACGCACGGAGAGTCCGCGAACGTGCGCCGGGAGATTCTTGAGGTGGTAGCGAATGGCCTTCATTACTTGTGTCCCCCCACTTTGGAGATGAGCGCGTCGAGCGCCGTGTAGGTATCGCTCGCACGAGCCGCCGCCACATCGCCTTCGCCGTGCGTGAGACGGAGCGTCACGCTTCCATCCGCGTTCGTGTCGCGGCTAATGATGCCGCCCGTCTCTTGCTGGAGCCGAAGGAACTTGACGTGCGGCTCGTCGGACGGAAGGTCGTCGGCGTCCACGTCCACCGCGCCATCGAACTTCGAGCGCGCGTCGATGATGTTGCCCGACGCGTCCACACCGCCGTGCATCCCCGACGCGCGGAGCACGCCTTCGGAGAGCGGGCGAAGGTGCGAGACGGAGCTTCCCGCCTTCGAGTTGCCCGTCGGTGGTGGCGCACTCCCGCGCGTTCCACCGCCGACTGATACCTTCTTGTTCGTCATGTTGTACCCCTTGTTAGGTGGTCGGGATGTTGAGCCACGTTCGCGAGCCCTTCACGCGTGAGCCCTCGTTGTAGAACAAGTAGTCGTCCTCGAAATCGGGTCCGACCGACATCACGGGCTCGTCGTTGTCGTTATCCCACACAAGCACCGGCAATCCCCCGCCCACCGCGAAGTGATGCGTCCATGCGCCGCCGTTCTCCACCGTGACGAAGAAGAACTCGCCAACCGGGATGCCCGTCAGCGTCGTCACCACGTTCCCCGTCAACCGCTGGCGAATGTTGCGACTCGCCAGCGTCCATGCTCGCGTCACGTCCGTTGCAATGTCGCCCAAATCTACTTCGGTTGCGCGTGTAATTTGCGAATCGGGAATCGTTACGGCCAAGAGCCGGTAGCGCGCATCGGCGTCGGCTTGCGAAATCCCGCCGCCAGCGACGGAGAGCACATCCACGTTTATCTGCGCGGAAATCGGCCCGGCGAACACGGTGACGGAGCACCCGCCGGTCGCTATCCCAAGCACGAGAAAGTCTGTCGGCGTCAACGCGACAATCGTTGCCACGGTCGGGTCACTCGTCACTACGGAGTCGTAGGCGAAGTCCGCTATCGGGTTGAGCGCGGCGTCGGTGGCCGTGACGGTCACGCGCGCGAGTGACTGCGGATAGACGTGCACGGTGGCGGGCGACATCGTGAGATGCGCCGGTATCGCCGAGTGGACGACGGCGTTGAAGAAGCCCGCCTTCTGCGCGCCGTCCACCGTGTAGATGATGTCCGTCTGCCCCGGCGCGAGCCACGACGCCAGTCCACCACTCGTGATGCTGGCGACGGCTGAATTGCTGACGCCCCACACACCGGCCTGACTCGTGAGCGCGCCGCCCGCCGGGTCGAGTTCGTGGTGGTAGAACTGCTGCTCGTCGCCGACATAGTAGGTCATGGCGTCTCCGTGATTATCACGGTGCCAATCGCGGGCGGCGGCACGAGTGTGTCGGTTGCGAGCTTGGCGTAGATGTGACGGCTGGCCGCATACGAGCGCGGCTCCGGCGTGCCACTCACGTTCATCTCGCGCGTGATGAGCGTGCCGAGTTGGTCAACGATACGCACCGTCAGGCGCGTGATGCCCGTGGTCGAAGTCCCCATCGGCAAGTAGAGTACGAAGTCCGCCGTCGGCGTGAACTGTTGGGCGAGTACGACGACCGCCGCGCCCACGAGGGTGACGCGGCACTTGACCGTCGCGGCGATGTATGGGGTGCGGAGTGTGACGCCGCCGGGGTCGCGGGATGTCGAGAAGCCGATGAGGTCCGCTTCGCTCGGCATATTCGACTCCTGAATGTCACGCATCTCCGCGAGCGTGGCATCGTCCAGCAACGGACCGGCCATGTGTGGCCCCTAGAAACGATAGAGTGTCGCGATGCTTTGCGAGACACCCGGCGTCGCCACCGTGCTTGAGTCGGGCAGAAGTGCGAGGTACGCTTGCCGCCATGCGTCGCGCGCGACAATCCACGTATTTATTTGCGACTGGAGCCGGGAGATGGAGACTTCACCGGCGAGCGATGTGGACGCGGGTTGCAGCGTGATACGATTCACCACGTCGGACCACGCGCGGTAGTAGGCGTAGTTCCGTGCGAGGTCGTCTTGCGCCACCGTGTCGGTGAGTGCCGTGCCGAGCGCGTACCCTTGCGTGAGGTACGCGTTCAATCGCGCCGTCACGGCGGCGTCGAGCGTCCCCGGATAGAAGAGGGTCGTCTCGACTTCACCGGCGGGCGACGCGAGGTCGGCGGCGACGAGGGCCATCTTACGCGCGGCCTCGTTGGCCCGCTCGCTTATGTCCGCGCGATGTGGGAAGCACGGGACCGGCCCTGCCTGAGTCGGCGTCGAAGCCCTCTTGCTCGTCGGGTAGTGGGATGTCGTCGTCCGGGCGACGCATGGCGGCGACGCCGCGCACCTCGTCGTACATCGGGTCGTAGTCCGGCTCCCAGTCCTCCCAGTGCGGCCCGTCCATCGGGAAGTCGGGGGGAAGGTCGTGCTCCATCCCACGGATGTAGATGTCGCCGTTCCAGATTTTGCCCGTGGCTCCCGTCTCCGGGTCCACCGCGACGAGTCGGCGGGTGGTGTCGATTTGCAGCGGTTCGCGACGTGGCATTCGGTTGTGTCTCCTTGAGTGAAGCCCCTTCGAGCGCGCCGGGCCGGAGCCCGGTCGCGTCGAAGTACGGGGTGTTACGCGATACCCGTGATGACGAAGATAGCGTTCGGGTCGGTGATGACCGGAAGCGCCGTCTGCCATCCCTCCGCCCACACACGCGGCGGCTTGTCCTCGAAATACTCCGAGCGAATGAAGCGGCCCGGTGCCTCTTGTCCGACGGCGCGACCGATGGCGGTGTAGCCCACCGTGTTGCCGAGCCGGTCAAGGATTTCTGGCGCGAGAATCGCCGTGTCACCCAAGTCGAGTCCGGGGTCACGCCCCGTCTCGGCAACGAGCACCATGACGTTGTTCGGCATGAAGCGGGAAGTGCCCGTCTCCGTGCGGTACTGGAGGTCGTACAGTTCGATAGGCGGAAGCCCGTCGGCACCGAACGTCCCGTTTATTTCGCCCAACGAGGCACGCCCCGTTGCCACCGCGACACCACCACCACCGATGTTGAGCACCGCGCGGCCCGTGCGAGCTTGGACCTTTGCGTTGTTCGCCATGATGTTTGCGACGTTGCGGCTCGTGATGATGCGACCGATGGAGTAGCCGAGAGACGCGGCAAGGTTGACCATCGCGAACACGTCGGAGTACGGGTCGTTCGTACCGACCGACCACGTGGCACTCGCCGCCGCGCGCTGTCCGGCTGGATTCGAGTACGCGACATCTTCCGTGTAGCCGTTGTCACCGCGAAGCTGCACGCTTGCGGAGACGATGGCTTGCCACCGTGCACGCTCCAGCCACTCTTCGAGCGGAACGTTGATGGTGAGGTCCACGAAGTTCGTGATTTGCGCGATAGCTTGGAAGCTATCGTTGCGTCCGAGAATACGTTGAAGCGCGTCGTAGTCGCGGCCCGTCAGTTCGCTTGCACGGTCGGACTCGGCGAGGTTCACTTGCATGGAACCGACGAGCGCGCCGCCCTTCTTCTGCGTGGGCGAGTAGCGCGTGCCAGCGTTGGCAATCACCGAACGATACCGAATGAACTCTTCGATATAGTTGTTGACTTCGACGGTCCGGTTAGGCAGAAGCTCGGCGCCGATGTAGCGGCGCTGCGGTGTGCCAAACTGCGCGAGCGGGTTGCGGGCGATGAGTGAAAACTCACCCGTGAGGCTCATGCGGTTGACGAGGGCTCTAATATCCATTTAGCTGACTCCCACCGTGCACGTATACCGCGCGCGAATGGCGGCTTGCACCGTCACCGAAAGAGCCGAGAGTGCGGTCGGAAGAAAGTTCTCCTTCACGACGAGCCCGGCGTATGGACGGCAAAGCTCCACGTCGTCGAGCACGAGCGCGTTCGTGATGTCGAACGCGGTGATGTAGAACTCGCCGTCGGTGTCGGCGGCGGGTCCGAACGGCGAGCCGGAGTTGCGCTCGGCGATTGTGCGACCGACGACGGTGCCGGACGGGATTTCGATAGCCCCCGTCGCATCGGCAGAGCCGAAGGCGGTGTTGTCGATTTTACTTCCGGCGGGCATGAGGTATTCGCGGCCCAGTGCATCACCACTCCAGTTCGGAGGAATGAGCGTCGGGGTCGCGGCGACCATGCTCCGCAGATTCGTTGACATATGTCTACGCTCCCACGTTTACGAGTTGTTGGTGTCTCACTTCTTGGCGTTCGAGCCATATCGGCCAGCGAGCACCGATTCTACTGCGCTCCGCTCCGTGGACTTTGGCCTACCGCCGCCGCTTCCACTTTGCGTTGCCATTGGAGTGACCTTGCGCTCGGGTGCGTGTTCGGTGCCCCCACCGGGGCGACCGTTGCCAGCCAATGCGTCTGCATCTTCGGCATATAGAGCGGGTCGGAACTCTCCGAACTCGGCATCCAAGTACACGTCGAGCGGCTTGTAGTCCGCCGCCGTGTCGGTTGCCAGTCGTGCATACGGCTTCTTCTCGATGAGCTTCTTGCCGTCCTCACCTTGCACTTCCACATCGCGGAGTTCGACGGCGATACCGAACTGCTTCGCCAGCTTCGCGAACGCCTTCTTGTTCGGAATGCCAATCGACTCTGCCACCTTGTCGAAGAACTGCTCTTGCTCAACGCCCTTGACCTTCTCTTGTAGCGCCGCGTGCTCCGTGAGCTTCGCGTTTATCTGTTCGGGCGTCATGTTCAAGAGCTTCATCTTGTTGTGCTGGTCTAGCTCCGGCGTGGACGCCTTGAGAATCACGTCACCGTCGGCGACCGTGCGCTCCTTCGCCATGCGGAGCTTACTTCTGAGCTTGGAGTTGTCCCACAAGAGCTTACGCACCGTCTGGCGCGCGGCCTCGAAGCCACCTCCACGAGTGTTTATTAGCTCGTCCGTCACCGCGTTCACGTCGAATCTGTCTCCCGATGCTGGCGTGGGAGTCGGTGTCGGCGCGGGCGGTGGCGTCTCGTCCCCTTCTTCGGTCATGTGTTACCCTCGTCCCTGCGGCCATGCCGCGACGATGCCATTGTGCCGAATGTCGTTCGGCGTTCGGCTAAAGGTAATACAGTCGCGACCGTTCTAACGCAAGCCCTTACCGCACGCGGTATTCGATGTGGCACTTACAGTTGGTGAGGCACGTGCGCTGTCCGATAGGAACGAGCGTGCCGATGAGCACCCATCCAATCGCCGTCATGTCTACGCATTGGGCGCAATGCTCGGCGTGTCCCAAGCGGTTGCGGTACTCCGTGAAGCCGCGCCGCTGTTGTGCGTGCTCGTAGATGGCTTCGTAGGTGCCGCGCGCCGCTGACATATACATCTTCGCGCGCGCGGTCATCTGCGCTTCCGAAATCCCACGCTTCCCTGCCTCTTCGAGCCGGACTAACGCTTGCTCGGCGTCATTGCCCAAGTCGCCCGTCAGCGTCGCAATCCACTCTTCGAGATACTTGAATTGCTCGGCGACGCGGCTCGTGAGTTCGGTCAAGCCGTGCACGTCGATGTTCGAGTAACCGCCACTCGCCACCGCCGCCGCGTATATCTGGCTGTCCTTGATGGCCGCGCGCATGAGGTTCGCGAAGTCGAACACGGAAATCTTGCCTTCACGAACGAGCGACGCGAACGCGCCCGCGTGCGTGCCTTCGGCGATGAGTGCGTCGTCAATCGCCGCACGCACCTCGTCGAGCGTGACGAAGCGACCGTCGGCACCGTAGTAGCGACCGGCCTTCGCGTTCCATCCGTATTTCGGATAGTACGGAGCCAACGCTACCCCCTCACTTCCGTCTGCTTCGGCAACACGGGTGCGGGCCGGTCGGGGTCATACGGCGCTTCGAGCAAGCCCCACCACCGGCGCTTCGCGGCGTTCCGCCATGCCGTGCGCGCGGAGTCGAAGTCGGCGGACGTGATGAGCGGGCTCACGGGCGTCGTCGTGTTCTTGAGCGGCACCTTCCGCTTTATCACGCCACGCCCTTCTTCGCAAACGGGTTGACACCGGGTGTTCCGGGCGGCGGCTTGACGGGCGGACCGGCGGGCGGCGTGCCCGGTGGCGTGCCGGGAGCGGGCGGCTTGGGCTGTCCCTTCGCGAACGGATTGACGCCCGGCGTGCCCGGCGGTGGCTTGACCGGCGGCTTCTGCGGCTGGCCGTCGGGTCCGAGTATCGGCTTGCCGTCGGGTCCGACCATGTTCCCGTTCATGTCCACGGGTGCGCCAGCCGGTGCCGGAATAGGATTCGCCAGTACGTCGGCGGCGATGTCCTTCACCTCGTCGTCCTCGAAGCCCGCGAGCTTGGCCGATGCTTCGAGCGAGAGTCCGGCATCGACGCCCGCCTTGAGTGCGGTGAGCTTTGATGTGCGAATCGTAATGTTCTTGCCGGGGTCCGCGTTCAATCGCGCGAGTTCGGCATCGGTGTCCTCAATCCCCATCGCCGCCATCGCGTACTCCACGGAGACGATGCCCGCTTGCGATGCGGCGGCGACGCTCGTCTTTTCCGACGGGTCGAGTGGTCCGGTGTCGGTGAGGCAGTTGAACTCCGCGCGGTATTGCGTCGGGTCAATCCCCGCCGTGTCGGATGCGAACTCGCACGCCAGCGTGAGTGCCGTCTCCAAGAGCCAGCGCCCCGCCGGTTCAATCGCGCTTTGCGTCCGGCCCAAGCTCTTCTCGAAGTCGGCGCGTGCTTGTACGCGCGAGATGCCGCTCTGCACTTGGTCCGTCCCCAGTACGTGCGCTTGCTTCGCTTCGCGGAGGATTTCGGCGCTGAGTGCGTCGATGGCCTCTTTCGTCGGCGCGACGGGCGACGGCTCGCGGAACTGCACGCCCGGCGTCGAGATAGACACCGTGCCGTCAGGCTGTACGACTTCGACACCTTGAATGTTTTGTGTCGTGCCCGCGCCGGTGACGTAGTTCTCTGGCGTGAAGCGCCCGGTCCGATTCCCCGCCGCGTCCACTTCCCACCGTCCGGGGAGTTGCGCGTTCAAGAGGATGCGCTCAAGGAACCCGCCCGTCTCGACATTGCGCGGCATCATGGAGAGCGCGAGGTTGAGCGCCTTCTGGAGCGAGACGATGCTCGCGCCGACGAGTGGTGGACGCGTCACCGCGAAGTGCGTGAGATGCCCGGTCAGCGGAAGCGAGACGGGCGGCTCGTCGTTACTCGCGAGCCGGATGATAGTGTTCCGATTTTCGCGCGGGGTGCGCGGGTCGCCTTCCAAGAACGTCGTCTCGACCACACGCGGACCGACGGAGCCGGGGAACGTGCCCTGCCGGTAATACAACACGATGCCGACTCGCTCCATGCTGTCGGTGTCTGTGTAGACGGTGCCGAACTCCGCCGTGACCACTTCGACGTAGATGTGGTCAAGCGCCTCTTCGAGCGTCGCCGCTATCACGCCTTGCGTCGAGACGCCTTCGCTGTTGTCGGTCGTCGTGGGCGTGTCGGCGATGTTCGATGCGTCGGTGGGCGACGCCTTCGGCGGCGTGCTCGGCGTGGGCTTCTCCGTGGGCGCGCCCGCGACGAGCTTGGGACCGGTCGGGAGACTGCCGGTGTTGATGACCGCGAGCCGCGCGGCGGGCACGTAGAGCCGGATGATGGCGCGGCCAGAGATGAGAGCTTCTTGCGAGACGCGCTGGAAGAGGGCGTGGAGCTTCCGCCTATCCCACCATGCGGTCAGCACCGCCTCAATTTCGTCGATGTCGTTCTGTTCGCCGGGACTCGGCGCTTCGCCTGAGTCGAGCGGACGTTGTGGCGTGAAGCCCCATGACGGCTCGCGTCCTACCACGCCGTCGGTGTGCCGAGTGGTGATGTCCTCAATCATGTTGCGCGAGACGAACCGTTCGGCGATGAGCGCGAGCATCGCCGTATCGACGGCTCCGTTCGTCTGCACCTTCGGGCCTACCCACCCGTCGCCGTCCTGCCAGTGGTCCCCGGCGAGGTATCGGCGAATCACACTCGGAAGCGACGTGCCGAGGTCAAGGTTCCGGGTCGCGGCGTTAGTCGTCCGTGCTTCGAGCGTAGAGAGCGGGTCGTTCGATGCTTCGATGAGCGCGATGGCTTGCGTCTCACTGAGTGTCTTGAAGTCGAATGACATTCGCTACCCGTTGTGAGGTGAGGTGCGGCTAGCTGGCGCACACCGGGCGTCGTGCGTGTAAGCACGGGTCGCCCGACGGGATGCCCCGGTGTACGCCGTTGCTGCTCAGGCTACTTCTTGCCGTGCTTCGCTGCGGCAGCGCGATGGCCCGCAGCGGAGTTCGGGTCCACCGGCGGCACGTTCGGGTCGGGCGTCGGAGCCGGAGCCGGGTCGAACTGCGCGGCGGCGGCACGCATCGCTGCGGCCATCGGGTCGAGTGCGGCTTGAATCTTCGTCGCCTCGTCCTGCGCGCCCTGCGTGTTGCCGTGCTCCAACTGCACGAGAAGGTTCGCCACGCCATCCTTCATCTCTTGGATGTCGCTCGCCATCTGCGTGAAATCGGCGAAAATCGCGTCGTCTACGGCCATGATGTGTCGCTCCATGCGTTCGAGGATGTTGAGCCGGTGCACGATGTAGCTGAGAGCTTCGAGCGTGACCACTTGGAGCACGACGGTTAGCTCGTCGCCCTCGTGGTGATGTTGGTGCCGGTCGATTGTCTCTTGGAGTTTGGCGCGCAAGCCTTCCATGCGTCGCTCCGGGTTGTGTGCGGGAAGCTACATCGCAAGCCGCGTGCGCGCAACGATTGTCGTTTGGGGGTGGCTATCCGGTGTAACTCCCCGTCGTGCCAGCGCCAAGCACGCGCGCGGCGCGCGGCCATGTGAAGTCTCCCATCACGGCGGCGGTCCCCACGTCCGGCGAGTGACCCGTCGCCTCCTTGATGTCGTCCGTGCTGTCCACGATGATTTCGCGTTCGGTCATGTACTTGAAGCGCGGCGCGGTCAAGTCGCGGATGAGTTCCTTCGTCGGGTTCAAGATGACCACTTCGCCGCGCTTCACGCGGTCGGCGAACTCCCACCACGCTTGGCCGCGAAGGTTGCGGAAGATGTAGCCGCTGGACACGGGCCGTGGTGCACTCCGCGTGATGCCGGTCGCCACGTCACGAACGGCACCGCCGTGAGGTTGCACGAGACGCGGAAAGAAGCGCGCACCGGCGACGAACGCGCGGATAGCTTTGCCCCACGCGCGGAGTAGGTCATGCGGTCCCGCGCCGATTCCCACGCTGTCGAGTCGCACGTTCTCCGCGCGGATGTAGATAGGCTTCCGGTCCTCCGGGTCGGTGAGTGCGCGGCCTTCGATGTAGTCACGCACGCGCGTCGCGATGCGAACGGACTCCCACCCGTTCACCTTCTCAATAAGCTGACCGTCGATGATGTTGCCGTTGACGGGACAGAACACAGTGTCGTCCGCGCCCGGCTTGTCGCCGCCGACATCGACGCCGAGCTTCCACTCGCCGGGGTGTGGCTCGTGGTCCGCCGCCGCTATCACTTGCGCGTAGGTGAGTAGTTGGTACGGGTCAATGATGGCATCCCAATCGCCTTCGATGAATCGCTTGTACTCTTCGGGCGGAAGCTCAAGCCAAATCTTCTTCTGCTCTTCGGTGACGTAGGGGTTGTCCGACGGCAACGCGCGCTTGAAGTAGTACGGGCGCTTGATGCGGTTCTCGCGCCACGGGTCGTAGAACGTCGAGCGTACCCAATTATCTGCGGGGTTGAAAGTGCAGAGGATGAGCGCGGGCGGTTGGGCGGGCAGCGGGTTGTCGAGCGTCGGCTGGATAATCCACGAGCCTGACCGCTCCTTGCACTTGTTGAACGTGACTTCGCCGAGTTCGTTCGCCTCTTCGAGCACGAAGCCGTTGACCTCCAGTCCCTTGAAGCGGTCAAGGTCGGGGTCCGTCTGCAACTGCTCGGCGATGAGTAGGATTTCGCTCCCGTTCTCCATCCGGTAAATCCACTCTTGCCGGTCGAGCGGCGCGACGAACGGACGCGGCGCGAACTTCTCAATCGTCGGTATCGTGTTGCGTCGAATGCGCGGCAAGTCCTTTCGGACAATCGCCCACCGACTGCCGGGGAACGTGCGGCAGAGGATGAAGAGCAACATGATGGCGCTGATACTTTTGCCGCCGCGAATCGCTCCACCGATTCCCATGATGGAGTAGTCGCCGGAGAACGCATCGGCGAAGAACTCCGCTTGCCACGGTGTCGGCGTGAAGTGCACGGTGCGCGTTTGCTCGCGTCGCGCGTAGCCGCGCCGCACACTCAAGAGCTTCGGCCTACCGCCTATCGCCATACACCGCAAGCGTGAGCGTGCAGTTGGCTTCGCGTTCGATGCGCTTCTTCTCGGCGTGCAGTCGCATATAGGTCGTGGGGAGCACGTAGAGTGTTACCGGCATCACACCGACAGCGGCGTTGTTCCGGCGAAGCTCGTTCACCATGCGGACGACATCGCGCGCGGACTGGATGTCGTCGGTGAGGAATCGCGCGTCGCTCAAAAGGTGATAGCCTTGCCGAACAACACGATTGTCTGCCGTTCGATGACGGTCGTCGTGTTGGCGGGCGTGTTCGTGTCGCCGGTGAGTCCGAGAATGCGCGCCATCGCTTCCGCTGCGCGCACGCGGTCGTTGAACTTGACCTCAACGATTTCGTGGTCATCCCACGGTTGCCGGGGGTTCGTGTACCGCTTGACCTTCACGCTCGCAATCGACTTGCGAACGTGCTCCGGCATCTGTGACACGGGGAGAATGTGGTCGTTCGCGTCGAAGAGGTCGCGCGTGTCCAACTCCATGACGGCCATGAGCGCGCGCACGGGCCGGTCGCGCTCAATGTTGAGCCGTTCAGCGAGTTCCGTCTTGAGTTCGTTGATGCGACGGACAACCGTAGGCTTCCGTAAAAGCATCGACCCGCTGACGCGCGCCGTCTCGTCGTCTATCCACGAGCCGTAGACGTGTTGGTAGGCGATGCGCGGATTGAGCGTGTAGGCGTATTCGCGCGCGAAGGCGTCGTGTCGCTCGGCGGGCGTGAGCACGGCGAGTGCGGTGCCGGGCTCTGCTGGCTTCTGGACCGTGGTGCGCTTGCCCTTCGCCATCGCCTTACGGGCTTCAATCGTGCGTGCCGTTTCCTTCCCGGCGGTCGCCTTGCGAGCCGTCGCCATTGCCTGACTCCACAATCGGGTTGTGCCTAACCTAACGTGGGAGTTGGCGCGCGGCCATGTTCCATTGCTTTGCCACGGGGTCGTAGACGATGCTCCCCTGCCGAACGAGGAAGGCGACGACGCGGACGGGGATGAGTCGGACGGCTGGCCTGTCGATGTACTCCAGCACCGGACCCCACCCGTCGCGATGCACGAGGCTGGCTCCAGCCATCATATCGCACATGACGGTGTAGGCGACCGTCTTAGCCATGTATTGCGGCGGCACGACTCGAACGTGCAAGTGCCGAAGCACGCGGCGTCCAAAGCGCCGAGGGGTTGCCAGTTTTCCTACGCCACACCGTTCACTCGACTCCGTACTCGTGGTCTACGACACGTGGCTTCCCGATGTAGCTCGTCAGTCGGGGTTCGGGATACGTTGCCATGTCCTCTAGGTCACGGCAGACGGGTGGCCCGGTGAAGAGCGGGAGTTGTCCGAGTGCTTCGGCTTTCGCTTCGGCGTCGGGCGGCAGTCGTTCGAGTTCCGTGTACTCGGCTTCGTCTCCACGGTTGCGCTTCATGGCTACTTCTTGCCGAACTTCTTCTTGAGAAACGCCGGAAGCGCCTTCTTCGCGCCCGCCGCCTTCTTGGGCGTGCCGCTCTTGTTGCCCTTTGCGAACTTGCCGGATGCGGTCTTTTTCATACGTGCCCCACGGTGAAAGAGTGAGCCTATCGCGTAACGAAGATTGCGGCCTCGCACATCCGTAGCGAGATGGAGCCCGAAGCGGTCGGTGCGGCGGTGCCGTCCGGGAGCACGCGGTAGTACGCGCGGTCGGTCGGAAGCACGACAGTCGTCGCGAGTCCGTAGTCGTGCTTCGTCCTATCCCACGTCAACACGGGATTGAAGAGCACGAGCCCTTTCGTAAAGCGACGTTGCCACACGTGGGAGCCGGTCGCCCGCCAGCGCGTCTCCATCGCCCGGCCAATGTCCGCGTCGCACTGGAACACGTAGTTCTGGATAGGCGTGTACTTGGCCCAATCTCCGTTCTCCAGCGACAGCCCAAGAAGCGCGGGGTCGGTGACGACCATGTAATACGACACGAGTTCGGCGAGCTTCCCGCGCGGCGTATCCATGTGCGTCGGTCCAGCGCCGCCCACTTGGGATTCGTACTCGCCGAACTGGTACGGCGGCACCATGTTGACGAACGCGCCATGCTGGAGCGCCACGTCGGTGAAGCTCCACGCCGGGGGCGGGTTGCCACCCGTCGAAGCGTAGTCACCGCACAAGCTCCCGGAGAGCGGGTTGTTCGTCTGCTCCATGTGCGTACCACGCGCCGCCGCCACGCACGCCATGTCGAATGGGAACGTGTACGCGGCGGTATTGATGACGAGTTGCTTCGGGGGCGTGAGTGCAGCGAGCGCCTTCGAGATAAGCACGAGCAACGATACTTGCGCGTCCTCAATCGCGACGAGCGCGGCGGCATCGGTGCCAATGCCGAGCCGCCAGTTCGGCTCCATGCCGCCCTTGCCGAACTCGTCGATGAAGAAGCCGTCGGTCGTCGTGTCCTTCGCCATCTCCTGATAGCGCCACACGGTAAAGCGGCGTGCTACATCGTTGCGCGGGTCGATGATGTCGCGTGGGCTGTTCCAGATTTTCGTGCCGACGCGGTTCCCGTTCGAGTCGTGGAGCCATGCGGCTTCGGCGCTCGCGGCGTCAACGCTGTTGTCCTTGCACCACTGGACGAAATAGGTCATGTACTTCGTGCCGAGCGTGGGCTTGTCGTTCGGGTCGGAGTTCGGCGCGTCGATGAGCGTGGTGTACTGGAGCGAGTACGGGAGATGCTTGAAGTTCGGGTTCACGCTCTTGAGCCGGAGTGCGCGCGACGTGACGCCGGAGTACACCACGTCGTACCGCTTCGCGTAAATCGTCTCCATCGCCGACGGCCCCGCGCCCGTGACTGCTTGCCAGTTGTAGTAAAAGTCGGTCGAGACGAGCGTGAGCCAGTCGCGGAGCCGCTTCCACTCCATCGCCGGTGCGTGCGTGGCTGGCACTGGATACGGGTACGGCTTCGGTGCGGGCGGTGGTGTCGGTGGTGGTGCGACGGCGCTCACGGTTGCGGTCATAATCGGCGACATCGCCGAGCCCACGAGCGCGATGAGTCGCGTGGTCCCCGGCGCGAGCGCGAGTAGCTTGTTGAGGCCCGCCGTGGTCGTGGACTGCGCCATCGACACGACGCCCACATGGTCCATCGCCCACTGACAGCGTGTGGCAATCGGGGCGGGTGCGCCGTTCAAGTAGACGCCCGCCGTGATGGTGTCGCCGACCTTGATGCTCACGAGCGGCGCGGACCATGTGACCGTGACGACGTTCGGCGTCGCGGTCCGCAAGTCACGGTCGGTACTGTCCACCGGGAACTGCGCGGGCGACTGTTCGCGCCACGGGTCAGCCGGTGCCGGTTCCGGCGTGGGAGTTGGCGTCGGCGGAACGGCTTTGTCTGCGGTGAGCTTCCACCACACGAAAAGCCCGGCGGCGACGATGAGCGCGACGACGATAACGAGAATCCCGTTTGTCATGTGACCGCCGAGAGCACCCAAAAGTCGGATGCGAGGTCAGGGTTGGTGAGATATGACGCGGGGATGTGGCCGTAGCCCTCGTCACCCCACGCCGGACCCCACGAGTTCCGAACGATGAACGTCAGTTCCTTCCCCGGCACATCGCTGTAATAGCCGACGGCGACGAGCGCGTGCCCGCCGAGCATCTGCTCGCTCTGCTCTGGCACCGGAACATCGCCGCTCGACGCCACGGCGTCCGTCTCGAAGCTCGCGTACACGGAGATGCCGATGATGACCGGGAAGCCAGCGGCGAGTGCTTGCTGGAGTTGGAGCGGGTCGCCGTTCGCATCGACGCGCGAATACGTGAGAGCTTCGTGCGTGAGCGCGGCGGTGTATGCGCTCGCCGGTGGCTTCGCGGCGAACTTGGCAATCTTGTACGGCCACTTCGTCTCAGGCGGAATGCCGAGCTTCGCCAGCACCTTCACGCCGTCGCGGATTTCACACCCGCTATCCGACTTGATGTTGCCCTCAATCGCGCGCGCGTTGTAATACACGAAGAGCCGCGAGCCCTTGAACGTGCGGAGATTTTCGTTCTTGAGCATATACGCGAACGCGCCAGCGCACGCGTTCCCGACACACGAGCCGATTTGGAGTTGGTCGTAGCACTTGGGGAACTTGTCGCGAAGGTCCACCGACGCGGGGAGCGATGCGGTCCGCAAGACGGCGCGCGGATGCTCAATCTGGAACAAGTAGTCGCGTTGGTCAGGCGTGTCCGGCTTACGTCCGTACCACCGGATGTCACGGAGCGTGAGAGCGGATTTCTTCTTAGCGGCCATCGAGAGTCACGAGGGAAGGTGGACGGATACTAGGCGTGCGGCGTCGTGCCCGCAAGTTTCTCCTTGTCGCACGTCAAGCTGGAGTGTATGCGACGACACCCGGCACGGCGGCGAGCATGAGCGTGGCAAGGTCGAACGTCGCGCCATTCGGCGTGTAGACGGTCACACTCGCCAGCACGCGCCCGTATTTCTCGGTGGGGTCGTCCAAGTTCGGGTCGAGCGTCGTCACGAGTTCGAGCGGCGTACCGACGGGAACGTGGAGCGCGAGAAACTGCTTCGCGTACTGCCCTTTCGCCCTCGACGCGGGGGTGCCCGCCTTGAGTTCCGGCGCGTTGATGCCGAGCACGCGGACATCGCTCGTGCGGGTGTCGAAGAAGCCGGAGTCGATGCGGACGGTGAGCGTGTCACCGTCGTAGTTACCGAGCATCCACGCGCGCCATAGCGTCGTCTTGAACGGCGCGGGGTGCCCGGCGAACTCGTCGAGCGCCCGCGCAACGGTCAGTAGCATTTCAGTCCTCTTCGGCGGTGAGCCGTACCGGCTCCGTGAGTGCGTGTCCGCATTTCTGGCACGCCGTGAAGGTAATGCCACCGGCCCACAGTATCACGCCGCACACGAGTTCGTATGTCTGTTCACTCGCCTCCGTCGGCTTTGGCGTCTCGCACGTACAGCGCACTCAAAAATCCTTGAGCGACGTGAACGGACGAAGGGCTTCGGTCGGTGGTAACGCAAGGTATTCGAGCAACGCGTCGCGCGCTTCTTCCCACGAGTGGCACACGGCGGTGCAGTAGCCGCGCATCCGCACCCAAATGTCGTAGTCACGTTGCGCCGCCGAAAGTCGCCCGCCCTTCACCTTCATTTCCAGCTTGAAGCCGAAGTAGCCACCGCACGCCATGTCGAGTGCGATGTCGAACACACCCGGCGTGACGCCTTCGAGTTGCAGCTTCCACGCGGTGAGCTTCCCGCGCTTGCCGCCGTTCGGCACCGCGTGGAAGAGCGACGTGCCGAGCACCGGGTGGAGTCGCGCCCCGGCACCGGCCAATTCGTAGGATATTTTGTAGTTCGGGTGGCCGAATACATCACGCGGGCGCGCCCACTCGAAGAGCTTCACTTGCTCGTCGTGTTCCGGGCTCGCGTTCCGGCTCGTGCGGCCACGGAGCGGCGAGTTCGGGCCGAGTGCGACGGCGAGTTCCTTCCGGCTCATGCGCGCGGTCATGTGCGGAGCGAATAGGTGGCATCCCGCAACATACCCGCTGCTTGGTACAACGTTGCCGCCGCTAATTCTTCGTCCACACTCCCCGCGTTCGCGGCCAGGAACGCACGGTGCGCTTTCTGAATAGCTGCTACTGTGTCCACCACGCGGCCAATTTCCTTGTCGGTAAATGCTTTCATAGCTCCACCAGTTCGACGCCGCGCACTTCGGCGAGAATCGTCGCCACCGGCACGCACCGTCCCCATGTGTCGTTGAGTTGTACGCTTTGCTTCTGCTCGCGCTCCGGGAACGCGTAGATGCGTCCCTCGTGGAACGCCCACCGCTTGAGCGGCTGGAACGGGATAGCGTAGCACTCCCGGCGCTTGACGAACACGTACAAGAGCGCGTCCGACTGCAATGTGACGAGCCAGCCCGACGTGAAGCGCGCGCGGTTGCTCCACGTTTCGAGAAAGAGGTTGTCGTGGTCCGTGTAGTCGGCTTTCACTTCGAGCCCGACGGTAACGCCGACGCGATTGACAGCCACGATGTCGCCCATCGTCCGCTGCACGGCTTCGCCTTTCGCGCACTCGCCGGGCGTCCACACGAACGCCGCGTAGCGTTCGTGTAAGAAGTCGTCGAGCAAGAGCGCGGTATCGTTCGCCGACGACGCCGCGAGCGTGTGGTACGCCGTGGTCACGGCGGCGTGACCTCGGCCATGAGTGCCAATGCGGCGAGCGCGGTGTGGTCGTGGTCGTCCAGCAAGCGGCAGAGGTGCGCGAGCGACGGCGAGTTGCGGATGTGGCCCGCCGTGATGCCGCGCGTCGCGGTCGCTACGAAGTCGCGCGCCTCTTGTAAGTGCGCGTCCGAGATGGCTGGCGGCGAGGGTGGAGCGGTGCTCATACGGGCACCACCGCCATCGCCGTGAGAGCGGCGAGCATCGCCCACCACCGGCGACGGCGTTGGTCGAGCACGAGCCATTGCTCCCGCGAGAAGGCGCTCTCGCAAAGCCACGTATCGTATTCGGTCGCCGCGTGCGCGCGGTCGTCCACGTCTCCTTCGGTGACTTTCGCCCCGGCGAGCGCCGCACGGTCGCGGACGGTACACGCGGCGGTGGCGAGTACCAGCTTCCGCTCGTGCTCGAACACGCCACGCTCGCCGAACAATGTCGCGCCTTTCGCCCACTGGCCTTCCGTCTCGCGCAAATTGGCGAGCACCGCTGCTACGGTGAAGTCGTCATTCAACATCGGACACCTCCGGCTTCGGTGTGAATCCGCGCCCTGCGTTCCGTTCCGACTGTGCGTCGTTGTACTTCGCGCGGAGCGCCTTGCGTCGCTCGTTGTCAGCTTGCGTGATACCGGCGGGCGTGCGCGCGAGCCGGTCGAGCCGGACAAGCTCGTTCACCTCGTTGTTCGTCATACCCACCCCCGCTTCGGAGTTGATGTCGGCGTGCCTTCGCGCCGTTTTATTTCGCTGAACCCGTGAATCGTGAGGTTGTGCACCACGCCGACGCGGACGAACTGGCGCGCGGGCTCTACCACCTTCCCCGCCGCGTTCACACGCTC
>JBDTAW010000117.1:0-26075 GCA_039924445.1 Gemmatimonadaceae bacterium | reverse complement strand
ATCACGCGCGCATTCTCTACGAGTGTCACGTCATTCGGGATGAACTTTTCACGTGCCATCATTCGTTCGACAACCGGATGTCGCCCACCCACAATTCGCAAGTCGAAACCGTCGTTCATCGTCGGCCGAACATATCCCTCAGCCTCTGCTACTTCACCGAGCGTCGCCAAAACATCCAGCTCGGCGACGACCCGTGCAGTACGCTGCAGCCGCTGTACAGAAGCTGCGATGCGTTCACGCAGAGTCTCGAACAGCTCGCGTTCGCGCGATTCAATTCGATCGGCCGCTGTCAGGATGCGCTCTTCGTATTCTTTGAGCGCAGGTGTTATGTACCGCTCCGCGCCGGTTAGAGTCTGACGTCTCTGATAGTCGTCCGGGATCTTGTGACCGTGCGTGTTCGTCACTTCGATGTAATAGCCGAACACTCGGTTGTAGCCGACCTTCAGCGAGTTGATCCCGGTGCGTGCGCGCTCGTCGCTCTGAATTCGCGCAATACCATCCTTTCCACCATCGCGCAAAGAGCGCAGCTCATCCAGATCTGCATCGAAACCAATGCGAATTGTTGGATCTTCACCGAGCGCTATCGGTGGCCGATCGACCAGCACGCTGATGATGTCGCTACACAACTCGGTGCATGCATCCCAGTCACGAAGCGCTCCTTTCAATACGACGCCATTAATTCGCTTCGCGGCCTTCTCTACATCCGGCAGCCGCAAGGCGGAATCGCCGAGTGCACGCAGTTCGCGCGGCGTAATCCGATTGGCGGCGACCTTTGCTGCAAGTCGTTCCACGTCTCGTACACCGTCCAGAGCGCTTCGCATTGTCGCGCGCGCCATGGCGTCTGTCGCGAACGCTTCCACGGCGTCGAGCCTCGCGTTGATCGTGACGACATCGGTAAGCGGCGCCAGTATCCACTGCCGCAGCAAGCGCGCGCCCATCGGTGTAAGCGTGCGATCGAGAACCCCGAGTAGCGTCCCGTCATTGCCGGCGCCTCCACGCAGCGATTCAGTCAGCTCCAGGTTCCGGCGCGTCATCTCATCAAGCGGCATAGTGCCACCGGCGCGCTCGACTACAGGCGGGCGCAAATGCGGCACCCCAGATGGTTGCAGCTCGCGAACATATCGAAGCAACGCGCCGACGGCACCCACCGCGATGTCGTCCGATGGCTGCACACCGAAACCATCCAGCGTGCTGACGTTGAAGTGGCGCTGAAGATCTTCCCGCGCCATTGCGGTATCGAACTCCCACGCTGGTCTACGAACCACTAGTGGCGTGGCTGTTTCAGTCGCCATGTCGTCCGGCACAACTATCTCGCGCGGTGACAGTCGTGCGAGCATCGCCTCCATCTCTGTCGCCGCAACAATCTGAAGTCGCAATTCGCCAGTCGAGAGATCCAGCGCCGCTATTCCCGCGCGCGGTTCCTTGCTTCTGCTCTCGATCGCGACTGCGCAAAGAAAGTTGTTGCGCGATCCGTCCAGCAGCTCGTCAGAAAATGCCGCGCCGGGCGTTACGGTTTCGACGACTTCGCGGCGAACCACGCCCTTTGCCGTCTTGGGATCTTCGACCTGTTCGCATATCGAGACCCTGTGCCCCATCTGTACGAGCTTGCGTACGTAATCCGGTCCAGCCTTTACTGGCACACCTGCCAGCGGAACCTGTGAGGATCCACCATTGTTGCGCGACGTGAGCGTGATGCCAAGCGCACGGGAGATCAGCTCGGCATCATCGTAGAACGTTTCGTAGAAATCGCCCATCCTGAAGAACAGGATACTGTCGGGATGCTTTGCCTTGATCTCTCGGTACTGCTGCATCAGTGGCGTCGCCGCCGGCATCGCCACCGCGACTAACGCTCCACCACGAATCCATCGATGTGCTTGGCCTTCAATTTTGCCAGTTCCTTGGCCGCCGCGGACTGGGTCGGATAACTGCCGAGACGTACCCGATACGGCGCACCAACACCGTCAACGAACGTCACGTAGCCACGACCGCGCAGCTTGGCTGCGAGTTGGTTGGCCGCCGCCTTGGTTCCGAATGCTGCAACCTGAATTGCGTATGAGCCGCCCTTCTGCTTGGCCGCCGGTGACTCCACGGAAGCGGCCGCCTCGCGCTTCGTGCTCGGGGCGGTCGTCTTGGATGCCTTTCTTGATACGGGCTGAGTTGCGGACGCCAGCGCACGATCAACCTCTTCCTTGGTCGGCTGGCGCGAGACTACACCGGTCGAATCGGCCATGATCGACGAAACTGGCGATGACAGCGTGGGTGGCGTGGGTGGCGTGGGTGGCGTGGGTGGTCGTGTGACTGGTGGCGACGGCGGAACATGTGTCGCCTTTGCAATCTCCTTCCTTTCTTCAACGGGGGGAGCAACGACCTTTGCCCCTGTTTTCTTCTCAGCTACGGCTTTCGGTTCCGTTGACTTCTCCGGCGGCGTTTGCGGCGCTGCCTTGGCAGATTCTTTGGGATTTACCGTTGGATTTGTCGCCAGTGCGACCCCGCGACAGCGCTGTTGCTGAAAGTCGATACGATTCTTGAGTTCTATGTTCGACGCTTTCACACTTGCCAGCGCGTCGTTGTTTGCCGTGCACCCACGCGTAGCGTCGTTGGCGTCGAAGTACATCCGGGCAACCCAGTAGCTCGCCTCTGGCCGGAGCGGACTCGTTGGATGCTCGAGCACAAGTCGCTGAAAGTGCTGTAGAGCCGCCGCGTTCTCACCGCGAGCAGCCTCAAGCTGGCCGATACGCAACAAAGCGTCAGAAACACGCCCTGACAGCGGATAGTCCACGATGATCTGTCGGTACTCGTGCTCGGAATCACGCGCGTTCGAGGCAAGCGTTGCGCGCCAGAACAGTCCCTCAGCAAACGCCGGAGTTCCGGCCGGCACAGCGGCGGCCACGGAATCGACCAGCTTTCGACCATTCACGGCATCGCCATTTGCGACCATCTGTTGCGCCTGCCCGTAGAGCGATGAGTCCTTCGCAGACTGCGCGAAAGCCGATGCGGGTAGCGCGAGAAAGACCATTGAGGCTCGGAAGAGACGCGCAACGGATTTGTTCAGATCTCTGGAGAAATACATGGTTTGGTCTGGATTGTCGCGATGTTAATGCTATTGTGGCGCCATGATGCAGATAATTATGCTGCCCTGCGCCGACCCGAAACAGAACAGATGGCGAGCACCGCCGTCGCAAGGATCTGATCTTCAGACGAGACGCGCGACTCCTTCAGGGCGACGTCGGCCGCCATTAGCGCCATTACGGCTCGTTCGCACTCAGCAAGCCTCCAGTCCCTGGCTGCGGACGCCCAGGCCCTAGCCGCGCTACCCCATGCCCGACCAGGAAACGCTCCGGTCGATTTCAACAACTGGAAATACTCGCCATCAAGCCGGCTTGCCGGAAGTCCGGAATCCAGACGAGCCCTCCCCCAAGCCAGCGCCAGCATCTGCGTCGAAAGCGCCATGACAACACTCACACCGCTTGTCTTTGGTTGAGCCATAATGTGCTCAACCAAACCAAGGGCCGTCGTTGCGTCTCGCTGCAACACGGCGTCCAGAAAATCCGCGATCGTCTCACCTCGACGAATTCCGACGGCCGCGGTGATCGACTCCTCCGTGATCACCGATCCGTTAGTATAGCTGGCGAGCTTGTCCAGTTCGGACGTCAGACGATAAAGATCGTTCCCTACCGCCTCATGCAGCAGATCGGCCGCACTCGGTGTTATCTCTGCACCAAGCTCTGTTTTGGCGTGATGAATGATCCAGCTCGACACGCGGCTTCCATCCAGAGCATCGAATTCAAGCGGAGTCGTAGCAGCCTGCAGAGGCTTGTCGGTTTTCGCACCTGGTGCCGCTACCATGATCACGGTCGTATCATGCGACGGATGCTTGAGATAAGCGTCGAGCGCGCCGCGCGCCGATTTCTTGAGCGCGCCAACGTCGCGTATAACCGCAACACGCCGCTCGGCCATCATCGGTGGCGTTGCCAGCAAGCTTCCAAGCGATTCAGCGTCGAGATCGGCGGCACGGCGCAGGTCGAGGTTGAAGTCGCGCGTCGCCGGATCGACAGCAGCATCAATGAGTTGCCTGACAGCGTCGTCTTTGCGGTACTCGTCCTCGCCATAAACGTAGTACGCTCCGTCAAATCGCCGGTTCTTCACGGCATCGCGGAGCGTCTTGAGGGCGGCGTCAGTGGCCATGCCCAAATCTAATTTCGCCGGACCGCGACTACCGAGCTTGCGTGTAGCTTACGGTCTGAAGACCGCCCTGCTCCACAAGCACCGCAGCTGGCCATATCGGAATTCCAGTAGACACCGATGCAACGATGAAAGGAGCCGGCGTAGTATCCGGGGGCACCGCCATCGCGATCGCCGGCGGGAGCACAATGTCCTGAGGTGCTTTTTCATCCGCGATCTTCATTGTCTCTACAACGTAGCCCATCATGATGAGCGAGGCGATCGCGCCAATGACTGCAACAGTCCGGAATTTCCCACTAGAACTGTGCGCCTGATGCAATCGGCACTCACGGAGCCGAGCGTCAAGCTTGTAGGAAAATTCCGCCGACGGCTCTATGGGCTTGAGGCTTCGCACCAGCATCAACGAGCGCCTCACGCCGGCATCGAGCCTGGCACAGTCGGCGCACTCGGCAATATGCCGCTGCATTCGCACCAGCTCGACCCCCGCGAGGGTATCGTCTACAAAAGAACAATGTAGGTCTCTGAACTCTGAACAGCGCATCGATAAGGGATACCGGACGGCGTCAATAATAGTTCCACCCTCCGACGGCAGATAGGGGGAGAAACCACCAGGGAATCGGCTGGCAACCCGCCGGGTAGCCTGATACTCAGCCCCCTGCGACAAAAACGCGTGACCCGCTATGGGGTCACGCGTTTTTTATTGACTAACCGCCGAGCCTAACCCAGCCAGGGCCCGATTATCTCCGCGAAGCTGTTCCGGGCGCGATTCAGCCTGGATTTGACAGTCCCCAGGTTCGTATGCGTGATCTCGGCGATCTCCTCATACGACTTGCCCTCCAGTTCACGCAGGACAAAGACGTTCCGGTGATGTTCCGGAAGTTGTCCAACGGCTTCCTCGACCTTCTCTCGAATATCGCGCTTGCGAAACAGGTCATCCGGACGATTTCCGGGATCCTCGAACTGTAACGGTCGCTCCTCGTCCTGCCAGTTCTTTGTAATCGTCTGGAAGAGTACCAACGGGTTTCGCGAGCGATTACGCAGTTCGTTCTTGGCCAGATTCGACGCAATAGTGTAGACCCAGGTCGAGAATTTCTTCGATCTGTCAAACCGGTGCAGGTGACGATACACGCGGATAAACACTTCCTGCACCAGGTCTTCGGCCTTCTCCCTGTCGCCGATGGTGCGGTAGATGAAATTGAGGAGACGCGTCTGATAACGCTCCACGAGCTCCGAGAACGCACGCTCCTCACCATTCAGAAACGCCGAAACAACCTCGGAGTCATCTGCAGTGCGCAAACGTTCGCGGACTGTCGATCCGACGAGCTCGGCGCGGGCAAGGGCGGGCAAGGTCTTACGAGCGATAGCGGCCATAAAATCCCCTTTTCTGGGATAACTGTTCGACGAGCAGGATCGGATCGGCCGACCCCTACAAAGCACTCCCGGATAGGTACTTCGCTCACGTATTAGACAAGCACCAGTTGTGCCGAGTTGCCTGTCATTCACAAAATTCCGTAAATCGTTACCTACCAATTACTTACACAATACGTACTATTCCGTACACCTGCCATTCTGTCGTGCCATTTCGGCCGTCATTCCTGCGAAAGCGGGAATCCATGTTCCCTGACACGACCAATACGATGATTAGACGGTGGATAGCTTCATTCCGTTAACTGGTTGGAACAGCATCTTGGAACCTCCCGAATCCACGCTGGCGCCTGACGCACAATGGTTCGCTCCCCAAACGAGCGTCCACAGCTTTTAGACGGCCGAAACAGGCGATATGTTGTCCCGTAAGCCTCTCTCGTCCCACGAGCCCCCCGCGAAGACATGCCGCCAAGAAAGTCTCTTAATTCCATCTGACAGCAGCTCGTGTCTATTCGAAGTATGCCTTTGGAGCGTAAGCTCCCCCTGATTGTTATCGCAGTTCTGGTTGCGACACTCGCTACAGCGGTTGGGCTAGCCTACCGGGAAGTTCGCGCGGCAAGCGAGGCGACATCAGCGGCACGCCTGCAAACAGTAGCGCGGGAACTTGCTTCGCTTTCCGCGACGTCAATTGCGACGCGCGCTAAACTGCTTCGTGAAGTCGCGCAATCACCCGCTGTTGTGCAAGTGGTCACCACATATTCCGTCAGTAAGACGGATTCATCAAACGGGGCCGTAAGATCTGCGCAAGCGTCCAGCACTGCGGCGCTGCAGCAAGTGCTCAAACGACTGGTACCGCCCAATGACTCGACTCTCGCGATCGAGCTATGGCTGGCGAATGGCACACTCATCGACAGTTTGGGCGCTACCCCTGAGGAGCCAGTAACAGCGGCAGGCGATTCAAGACAGACTCTTTCCATCCCAGGCAACAGGTCTCCGCAAACCTCAATGCCAAACGGAGATACCGCCCAGTTCTTTCCGTTCTTCGAAGGAAGCGATCACCAGGTTTACTACTGGATTACTGTACCGGTGCTGAATGGTGGCAAGCGAGTCGGCTGGATCGCGGAGCAGGCAAGAATCAAACCTCGTCCTGGTGCTGACACACAGATCAACCGTCTGCTCGGCGATCACACTGCGGCGTACTTCCGGAACGCGAGCAATCCGTTCTGGACGAGCCTGGGTGGAATTGCACAGCAGCAACCATCCGGTAGAACGCTGCCAGATCCTTCGACGGGAACTGCTGGCAAGGTGACATCGTACACACGCGATCAACACGGTCGAGTCCTCTCGACTGAACTTCCCATTGATGGTACGCCGTGGTGGATAGTCGTCGAGGCCGATCATTCTGCAGTTGTAGCTGGGGCAAGCTCGCTCTTGCTCAAGTTCACGTTATTCAGTCTGCCACTTCTCCTGGCGGCTGCTGCGGTTTCATGGTTGTTGATACGACACGCTCTCCGACCACTTGTCGATCTCACAAGAGCAGCTACGCTCGTGTCGCGTGGCGACTATTCGGCTCGCGTCACGGTAAGACACGAGGACGAAGTCGGACGTCTCGGTACGTCTTTCAACACGATGGCGGCTGAGGTCGATGCATCGCAAAGCAAGCTTGCGCGTCAGGTAGAGGAAGCTCACCGTTTGGCACTTGAACTTGATCGTGCGAGGGGCATCGCCGAGAGTGCGAGCAAGGCAAAGTCGAACTTCCTTGCCACGATGTCGCACGAGATCAGAACACCGATCAACGCGATCATCGGTTATACAGACATTCTAGACCTGGGGATATCAGGTCCGCTGACGTCAAAACAGCACGAGAATGTTCACCGTATCCGAACCAGCAGCAGTCATCTGCTGGCACTTGTTAACGACGTGCTGGATCTGTCGCGAATTGAATCCGGTACGATGCGGCTAACGGCGACGCAAATCAGCACGGGGCAGTCAATCGATGCAGCCATGGCACTTCTCCAGCCGGCTGCTACCAAAAAAGGAATCCAGATAATCGTACAGGCGGATGATCGCCGAGCCGCAATGTATGTAGGTGACGAACGGGGAGTGCAGCAGGCGCTCGCAAACCTCCTGTCCAACGCAATTAAATTCACGGGTTCAGGCGGCGAGATTCGTATTGCCACTTCACTTGCCAGCGCGTTCAGCATAAGCGAATTCCTTGGCCCAGGTCGCATGTACATCGCGATTTCTGTAGCCGATACAGGAATTGGAATTGATGAGAACAAGATCGGCCGACTATTTCAACCGTTCACTCAACTCGAGGCGGAAGGTGGCAATCCATACACACGGCTGGCATCAGGAGCTGGTTTGGGGCTTTCCATAAGTCGCCATCTCGCACGCATGATGGGTGGTGATATCACGGTCGAGAGCGTCCCGCAGCGTGGATCGACGTTTACACTGTGGTTGCCACATGAGGCCGTCGAATCGGACGGGTTGGAAACCGACGCTACTGGCAATACTCTGGATCTGGACGCAGTAGGCCGCGCAGTCGACGGTAATTGACAGCGGCGTACTACTGGCGCACTAGTCTACGAAGCGTTTTCCCACTTCGCAAAATCCGCGCGTTCGGTAACCGCAGTTCCTGCATTTCTCGCCTGGTTCCGTCTCCCAATTCCCGTCGGATATACGTGCGAGGGCATCGCTCATTCTCCCCTCCACCCCATCGAGCTGCCCCGCGCTCATGTCAAATGTGCGTGCAGTCGGCTTGTTCAGAAAATAAAGAGTCGCCTCGTCCGCTTTGACCAACCCGGCTCTCGTCGCGGCCAATGCATACATCTCGATCTGGGGTTCGTAATACTTCGATAGCACATTTACCCGATCCGGTGCTGCGAGATCGTTTGACTTGTAGTCAACTACGACGCCGCGCCCGTTCGCATCGGTAAATACAAGATCTATGACTCCGTGCACCAGCGTTCCGTTCATCGCGAGATAAAACGGATATTCCCGTTCCAGCCGCGTTGCTCCTCGTGCGCGATCAATCAGTGGATCAGACAACACGCTCGTGAGCATTCGCTCGACCCGCTCCCGATCTTCTCTCGACATCGAACTGCTCGAGCTTTCGCTCGCCAATCGGCGAGCTTCTTCAACGGGGGCTGCGCCGAAATCGGCACGTTCCAACAGTTCGTGCACACGAGTACCCAGCTCGGCTGCCGAAAGCTGACGGTCGCTCACGACCTCGGATCTCCCCCGCTTGCGCGGGTGTTCTTCGATCTGGAGAACGAGGTTGAAATAGTACACGAGCGGGCATCGTGCGAAGTACACGAGTTGCGTTACTGTTGTCATACCAACGCTGCCTTGCGAGGCGACGGGAATCAAGGGACCCGCAAGCAAGTCGCGCACAGTGGCAATAATCCGGCTCTCCCGGTCCGGCGCCGGTGGTTCCCACTTCACGGGTTCGCCACGCTCAACAGAGCGACGGGCGGCCGTCAGTTCCGGATCGTGCGTCACTATCAAGCCGCGAAGCTGCGAAACCGTGTTCTCTTTGACAATGCTCACGTGAATCGGCGCGCCTGCAATCACTGTATCGCAATCATCTGCTATATCCGGCTCCAATCCGGCAGTGTCACACAGCCATTGGATAGGCGCACTGAAGCCACGCTTTGGTTTTGTCGCGTGATCCGATGATATGTGTCCGCCCGAAAGTATGAGATACTCCCGCGCCCTGGTCATGCCAACATAGAATAGCCGCCGACCTTCCTGCTCGCTGCGCTCCTTCACAGTGTCGGTCACGTACTTCTGGCTGACCAATTTGCGGGGCTTGTCTTCTTCGTCCCTGGGCTCCAGTACAAGCGTCTCATCGGCAGCGGAGTAGAACGAACCGTTATCTGACCGATCGAATTTCGCATCGAGGCCGGCCAGGATGACAACGGGCCATTCCAGTCCTTTCGAGCCATGAATGGTGCCGAGGAGCACAACGTCTTCACCTTCTGCTGCGATTGACGCTTCACGTTCCTGCGCGAGGTAATCTTTCGCCAGTTCAGCGCGATGGATGAATTGATGCAAGTCCGGTCCATCTACCTCTACGCTCTGTCTGGCAAATTCCTGAAGCTTCTGCACATTCGCAACGCTACCACGTCCCCGCGGAGTTCGGAGAAGCGCAGCATTGTAGCCAGTGCTGTCCAGAAGTACCTGGATCAGTCGCGCTGGTGACATGGACGTCGCCAATCGACGCAGAGTCGAGAGAACCCGATATGCATCACGGTCCGCAGATTGGCCTTGCGGCTGGAATCCGCCCGCGCATGCTGCCCACAAGTCTCGCTTCGCCGCGCGACGAAGCAAAACCAGATCCCTGTCGCTCCAGCCAAATAGCGGCGAGCGTAGCGCTGCCAGTAGCGCTACTTCGTCGAATGGATTCGCGACAACTTTAAGCGCTGCCAGAATATCCTGGACCTCACGACCGGTAAAGAAACCACGACCTCCGTCCGCGACGACAGGAATGCCCAGGTCTCCGAGCACACGCTCGTATGTCGCGAAGTGAGTCCGGCTGGCAGTGAGTATCGCGATGTCCTCGTACCGCGCGGGACGATAAGTCTTGCTGGATCTGTCATACACAACCAACGGAGCGCAGGTATCGTCACCCTCAACGATGCGCCGAATCCGCATTGCGATGGCCAGCCCTTCGCGTTCGTGCAGTGCAGCGGAGTCATCGGCCTTCTCGCGTCCCACCTCCGGGTCGGCTTGTTGCTTCTCAACCAGCAGCATTTCCACATGCGGCAGCGGCGCGCTTTCTGACTTGTAGTCGAACTTGCACACGAGGTTCGAATACTCTATCAACTCGTTGCCAGCCCAAAGGTTGGTCCCTACCGCATTGATAAAATCGATGACTTCGGAACGAGACCGGTAGTTATCCCGAAGCTGGAGTCGGCCTTCATTCGCTGACCGATGAATCTCCCTGAAAATGGAGACGTCTGCGCCACGGAAGCCGTAGATGGACTGTTTGAGATCGCCAACAGCGAACAGACATTGCCCATCGCCGCACATGATTGCATCGATGATTGCCTTCTGAACTTTATTGGTGTCCTGTGCTTCATCCAGAAGGACGTGCCGAAACCGTGATGCGTATTCTACCCGTACGTCTGCGTTGTCCAGCAAACGCAGCGCAAGGCGCTGCAGGTCGTCGAAATCGAGCAACGACTGCTCCGCCTTCATCTGTTCGTAATTTCGACGTATCGCGGCTGCGTGGGAGTAGATACGGACCTTGAGTGGCGCAATGTCGTCGCGCTCGATCTGTTCCTGAGCGTCGCGGTCAATCCCAACCAGCGTCTTGAACGTCTCTCTCACTACGTCGGTCGTTGCCTTGATCTTCGCTCGTACGCCCAGGTCCTTGACGCCGCCGGTAAAACCGGTCAGGCCAAGAAACGCGGTCGCCCACGCTTCGTCGAACTGACCAAGCGACGACAATTGCCGCAACATCTCGCAGAGTCTGCTGTGTTGCTCGGTTTTCTTTGGTCCGCTGACAGCCGCAGTCGCGATCGCGTTCGACGCTCGCAACAGCGCCTCCCTGGATTTCTGCCAGGAAACTCTGCGATACTCATCGATCCGTCGCATTGCCGCATCTACGTGATCATCAACCGTCCACGATTCTTCTTCCGGGACTCCTTTGCCGAATTCGCGCGACTTGAAAACACAGTCTGTCATCAGCTCGAATAACGTGTCCCCGCTGGATCCAAACCCGGATGAAAACAAGCCTCGGGCCATGAGAAACCATTCGTCATTGAGCATGCGCTCCCGCTCTTCATCCAGAAAGAGGCCAAGACGCATGTCGTCGATGATTCCGAACGCGGGATTGATACCAGCGGCGAGTGGATTTTCCCGTAGCAGCCGTGCGCAGAATCCGTGGATCGTCGAGATATAGGCTGCTTCTGCACGCCGCCGGTTCAGATCATCGCCGTTCTCCTCGAAGCGGCGGATAATCCGCTCCTTCATCTCCGCTGCTGCCTTCTCCGTGAACGTGATTGCCAGAATGCTGAGTGGCGATACGCCTTTCGTGATCACAGAGTCGAGGAATCGCTCGACCAGCACCGTTGTCTTGCCTGAACCGGCACCAGCGGACAGCGCAACGAGTGCATGCGGGGCATCTACAGCAATGCGCTGTTCTCCGATGATGACTGGCTTCCGGGTCGCGCTATGCATGTTCCCCATCGCGACATCAACACCGGTCTGCGTATCAGCCATCTATGAAGGCCATCCCATTCGGCGTGTATCTGCAGATCGGGCCGAGCTCGCAGAACCCACATCCGTTGCTATCCGGCTGCGCAACGATATCGAAAGTTACAAGCCGTTCAATAAGGCGCTGGATCAGTTGCTCCGTTCCAGAGTGCACGAAACTGTCCCAGACATCGTGTTTCATGACGGTGACGGTTCTGGGGTCGAATTCGCCAATACGGTCTTCTGCAACTTCGGAAATCGCACCCCGCCGAACACCATCGCCAAAGCCGACGTACAGTGCGCCGACAGGTATGATGCCCCATAGCCGTTCCAGCGCGAGCAGATAGAGCCTGAGCTGCAGATCGGTTCCGTCGTGCATGGCATCCGAATAACGCTTGCTCGTTGCACCTGACTTGTAATCCAGTGCGATACCGCAGGTCGCCTGATCCCTCTGGTACGTATCCACCCTGTCGATTGAACCTGTGAACTTCACAACACGCGAGCCCATCGGCGTTTGTACCGCGAGATCGAAAGTCGAGGCTACAGATGCCGGATCGCGTTCGCCGTGTGCCGCAATACGTCGTCCGAACGCCAGTTCGTGGTACGCCGGCTTTGCTGCGCCGGGCGCACTTACTGCGTCGAGTTCATCGCGCACGAACACGTCAAGCTGCCCTCGATCTTCGTCCATCATGAATCGCGCAAGCCTGCCTTCACGAGCGGATGGGGGAAGAGCCGTCACTCTATTCGCGAACCAGCTATCCAATTCTCCGAGCGCAGCGTCGCCACGCTTCCAGCCATCCAATCGTACCCACTGCATCATCGCTTCGTGAACCAGCGTTCCCTTGCTCAGCGCGTCGTACTCCGGCACTGCAAGATCCCCCGGGTGAAGCACCTTCTTCACAAAGTGTTCATAGGTACAATGCTGGATTGTCTTGAGCTGCGACGCACTCAATTCCAGTGTATGATGCGGCGCAAACTGTAATGCATCGACACTGAACGATGGTCGCAGTTCAGCCATGCGGCCACTGGATACCGGAGTAACAGACGCCGAATTTGCAAGCAGATCATTCCATGCCGCAAAGCTCGTGCTTCGATCGGCGATGGACGTGGGAGTTGCCGGCAGTCGTTGCCAGATTCCATGCGCCACGGCTGCAAGCATCTCTGCCCGCGTCACGGCGTCTTCCGGAGGCGGGGCAACGTCTGCAATTCCAAGTCGTTCAACATCGAAATGGTGATCCCTGCCAATAGCCCGCTGCAGGTCTTCAATGAAGAACGATGCAACTGCTGCTTTCCCTTTCGCATCTGTGGCTGCGTGGGACAGATAAAGCGTCTCTCTGGCCGTGGTGATTGCCCGGATGAACGCCTCGCGTTCGCTTTCAGCAGTACCCTCGGAGCCGACCAGTTCAATTCCGAAGTCTGCCAGTCGTGTACGCAGCGTGTCTCGCAGAAACGGATCCTGCCGAGGCTGTCGAGGAAATGCTTGTTGACGCAAACCGAGAATGATGGTCACTGTGGCTGGCTGCCCATCACCTGCCGACGCTCCCGCAATTCGAACGATGTCGTCCCCGGAATGACTGCGTTGCAGCGTCTCGTCGTCCAGTGCGCGCGCGAACAACGATATCCATCTTTCAGCGAACGATAGTTGCGCGTCTGCGCCGCTACTTGCGTCGGCATTCAACATGTCCGGCATCGTGTCATCCAGCACTTGCTCGATCATCTCCCACGTCTGATTATCATCGCGGATTCCCGCATTCATCAAACGAGTTTCGAGAGTGCTTCCTGATGCTCCTGCGCCTGCACGTTTACGCGCGAAGTACGCGTTACCGACCAGTCGCAGCTCTTTCGCCAGCTTCCGCACGGTGAAAGCCATTTCCTTGGTGGAGCTCGCCGCGGCAAATGCCTCTCTTGCCGCCCGCAGCGAACGCCTGAATCGCATGACTCGCCGCCTGGTTCGCTTGCCAAGCGGGTGGAAAACCCGCCGGTCCCAGCCGTCAACACCGAGGTAGCCAAGCGTTCGCACGCGCCGCGCAAGCCGGTCCGCAGCCCGCGTTCCAAGGTCGAGATGCGGAGTTCGCAGTATTTTAAGCGCCTGCTCGCGAGTGCCGCCCGAGCCATCTGCCGCCATCCGTAACAGATCGAGCAGCACCAATCCGAGTGGTGTCTCCGACGCTGACAATCGCGTCCCCGAGTTCACACCGATACCAGCCTCGGTAAAAATCTCCTGGATCAGTTCGCGATAGCGACTTCCGCGCGCCACGATCATGATATCCGATGCATGTATCGGATGGCTTGCAGTGGATTCGCGCAGGTGTCGCAACACAACCCGTGCTGCCAGCCGCACCTCGGCGGCCTCCCCCGCTGCTTCGAGCCGGGTGATCTGGAGACGAGGGTTCGGAGATTTTGCTTCAGCTACGGTCGCGGCAAATATCCGTTCATCAGTTCCGTCCAGCGGGTCGTTATCCCGGCGAAGCAGTTGCTCATCCCATTGTGCAAGTGAACGAATGAGTTTGTAAGCTCGAAGCGCGGGCGATGTCTCCAGGTGAACCGCGTACTCGCTGGTTGCCACAATCGGGCAACTCGCGATTGTAAGGAGTGCTTTCATCAGGTCACGATCGACCGGTCCGAATAGCGGCAAATCTTCGAGAACGATTAGAGAGCAATCGTTCATTACAGATGAATCATGCGCTTCGAGCAGTTTGATCGCAGCGCGTTGTGCGACAGCCTGTGAGCGGGAGGTCGATCCGCGCAGTCGATCCAGCTCCCGCCACGTTTCAAGCAGTACAGTCGCCCCGTCACCTCTTTCGCCGATTTCCTTCAGCGCGGCTTCAAAAGAGCTGAGAGTGCCCCCGCCGCGCTCGACTTCGGTGATCGTCCGTGCGGCAGACAATGCAAGCCCGGTTGCGACGACTGATGATGTTGCTTTCGCTGCTGCTGTTCGGACAGCTCGCTCAAGCAGTAGTTCGTCTACAGCGCCGCCCGCAATCGCCGCGCCTTTTATGCGAGCACGCCGCTCGATCTCCCTCGGCAGTCCCTTCAGCGTTATAACGCGAAGCCCGAATACAGCCTTCCGGCGATTAACGAGTTCGGATCTGACTGCCAGCGCCGCCGCCCTGTTTGCAACTACATGAAGTATGTCGCGCGCACCTGCGTCAGCGGCCGCGCATACTGCATCGCGTGCGTGCCTCGACTGCCCCGCGCCGAACGGACCGTGGAAGAGCGTACGCCGAGGGGCCTCGGGTTTGCTCACTATAAGCCGGCGCTGAATCCTGCCGCGTACAGAATTATCAACGCAGTCTTGGCGTCCCGTATTTCATTCGTCTGAATCATCCTGAGAGCTTGCGACAACTTGAATGTCACGACCTCGCTGAACTCGTCTGCATCCAGATGCTTATCGCCTGTCGTCAATCCCACAGCCATGAACGAATGAATGACCTCGTCGGTGAAACCTGGCGTCGTGAGGAAGCTGAACATCGGCTCCATTTTCTGTGCTGTGCAGCCGGTTTCTTCCTTCAACTCACGCACAGCGCAATCCATTGGCGCTTCATCTTTCTCCAGTTTCCCCGCTGGAACCTCGAAGAGGTACCCACCGGCCGCGTACCGATACTGCCGGATAAGCATTATCTGTGGGTCCGAGCCTGCGGGATCGCTTACGAAAGGGAGTATTGCAGACGCACCGGAGTGCCGGATGATCTCCATATCGCCGGTACTTCCGTCCGGGAATCTGACCTGATCCACATCGAGAGAAACAACCTTCCCGGTATAGATTCGATGCGATGCGATTTGCGGGTTGGACATGAATTCTATGGGTTCGCGTTCATGGGCTTACAACATCAAGCGGTCCGAATGCCAGCGCTTCCAGCGGTTCACGGATCGCGGCCTCGTCACCAACAACCACTATCTGCATCGAAGCAGATTTTACATGAGTGCGTGCAGCGTGGAGTACGTCATCGATGGTTACCGCGCTCATTCGTGCACGATATGTATCGTACCAATCTTCCGGTAATCCATAAATAGTAAGCGTTGCAAGCGCAGCAGCGATCGCGGCCGTTGTCTCATAGCGAATCGGAAATACTCCTCCCAGATAACTCGTAGCAAGTGACAGCTCACTTTCGCTTATCGGTTCAGATCGCATGCGATCAATTTCCTTCAACGTCTCCTGAACCGCCGGCACCGTCACATCGCTTGCTACCGCCGTACCAATTACAAATGGGCCAGCTTCACGCCGCCAATCAAATGCTGATGACGCACCGTAGGTGTAGCCGTGCGCTTCGCGAAGATTCAAATTGACTCTGGACGAAAATAGCCCGCCCAGCACCGCATTCATGATCGTGATGGAAAAATAGTCCGGATGCGTACGTGGTACGCCAACATGTCCGATCCGCAATTCCGACTGTGGCGCATCGTTCTTCCGAACTATCCGGATGCTGCGTGTCAGCCTTGCCGGCAGGTCGTTCGCGCTCGCCTCGGGCACTGTCGGCCCTTGCCAACCCTCAAGTGTCGCGACAATCATCCGCTCAACGACATCAGCCTCCACATCCCCGACGACTATCAACGTTGTCGCCGATGGTTGATACCTCGCTGCATGGAAGGCTACAACTGTAGCACGCGACAGTTTGCCGACGGATTCCGCAGTACCACCGAGCGGGAATCTGAAGCGTGACGCCGATCCGTAGATATACTCGTCGAATTTCTCATCGGCCAGCTCACGTGGCTCGGATTCGATCTGCATCAGCTCCGCCTGGCGCTCCGCTTTGAGGCGCTCGATCGCGGGTTCAGGGAACGTGGGCGCAACAAGTACTTCAGCAAAATGCACAAATGCATTCTCGAGATTCTCGCGCAGCACCGTCATTGCGAGCGAAGCCGAATCCCAACCGGCTGCGCCACCAACGGAAGTTCCCAGATGCTCCATATAATCTGTGAGTGCCTCTCCGTCGTACTTGGGCGTACCTTCGTTGAGCGCACGCGCGGTCAGCTCGGCGACGCCTTCCTGTCCAGCAGGTTCCGCAACTCCGCCTGCATCGATCACCGCCAATACAGTGATAATCGGCAGATTGTGCACCGGCGCAATCAGCACCTTCATTCCATTGGCGAGAACACGTCGCTCGAATTTCGGGAAGTGATATTCGCGCGGTGCGCCCGGGGTTGGTCGGGTTGATTTGCTCATGCCGCCACCTCGGTCGCGCCAACTGCATCTCCGGAATCGGCCTCGTCGTCGTCTTCCCGTGGAAGGTACGTCAGGAAAGCGCGATTATTCTCACCCAGTCGCGTTGCCGCAAACTTGTTGACATCTTCAACAGTGACAGCGCGATATCTGTCCATCTGCTCATTGATGAGTGACGGGTCGCCAAAATACGTTGCGAAGCGGGATAGTTGATCAGCGCGCTCGCCCGCCAGCTGCATTGACGCAATGAAATCCGTACCGATCAGAGCTACCGCGCGGTCAACTTCAGCCTGAGTCACGCCGCCCACGCGCATTCGCTCAATCTCCTGCACAACTGCGGCCTCCAGCTGTGCATCGGTAACGCCGGGACGCGCAGTCGCATCGACAACCAGTATGTCCGCACCCTTTGGCAGATCGAATGTGAACGCAGTTGCGTCCGCCGCTACCTCGCGCTCGCGAACCAGCACACGCTGGAGCCTGCTCCCCTTGCGCATACCCAGAATCGCGCCTGCAATGGACGCTGCATAGTAGTCGTCGTCACCGGCTGCGGGTGAGCGGAACGCGAGGTAAATGCGTGGAAGGCTGACATCGTCGTACACAACCTCGCGCAATGTTCCGCCGAACGTATCCGGCAGCGTCATATCGGGCAGCGGCGGCTTTCCCTTGCCACGTGGTATGGGACCAAAGTACGATTCTACGAGTTTCCGCGCTTCAACTGGATCGAAATCGCCCGCTATCGTGAGAACGGCATTATCCGGCGTATAGTATGTCGCAAAGAAATGAGCGATATCGTCAAGCGAGGCGGCCTTGAGATCTTCAAATGATCCGATCAACGAATGGTGGAACGGATGCGGGTCCGGATACGTCAGCGCAGGTAGTTTCTCCCACCAGGTGCCATACGGCTGATTGTCCACCGACCAGCGTCGTTCATTGGATACCACATCGCGCTGTGTATCCAGCTTCTGCTGGGTCATCGCTGGCAGCAGCGCACCCATGCGATCAGCTTCCAGCCACAGCGCTATCGCCAGCTGGTTCGACGGGACAGTCTCGAAATAGTTGGTCCGATCGAGCCACGTCGAGCCGTTCAGGGTTCCGCCTGCACGCTGCACCAGCTCGAAGTGTTCGTTGGCTTCTACATTCTCCGAGCCCTGAAACAGCATGTGCTCGAACAGGTGGGCGAACCCAGTCCGCCCCGCGCGCTCATTAGCGGAGCCCACGTGGTACCAGATGTTCACCGCAACGATCGGAGCTGTGTGATCTTCAGAAAATGTGACGAGAAGGCCGTTCGACAGCCGGAATGTCTCTATTGGAATACGCATGAAAGTCCTGGGTTTCCGCGTAATATAGAGTGTATCCGTCTCCACTTCCTTATGCTTTTCCCAACTGAATGAGCGATTCTTCCGGCTGCCCCAATACGCTATTTGTCGTCCGACACGGCGAATCCGCTGGAAATCTGGCCCGAAATGCGGCCAACGCAGCGCATGCTTTCGAAATCCACAGTCCTTGCCGCGATGTCGACGTTCCGCTTTCGCCTTTGGGAGAGCGACAGTCCACATCCCTGGGACACTGGTTTGGAGCGCTTCCAGCCGACCAGCGTCCAACCGTGGTCATTACCTCGCCGTACCTGAGGGCCCGCCAGACTACAGACATAATCAAGGCACTGGGCCGTTTTCACTTCACCACCGACTCCGCAGGAAACCTTCAGGATGAGCGTTTCCGCGAAAAGGAGTTTGGCATCCTTGATGGCCTGACCAGATACGGAATTCTGGCTCGCTACCCCGAGCAGGCCGCTCTTCGTACATCGCTGGGCAAGTTCTACCATCGGCCGCCGGGTGGCGAGAGCTGGTGTGATGTGGTGCTTCGGCTCCGAGGCGCCTTCGAAATGATGTGCCGGGAGTTTCACGGAGAACGAATCCTCGTCGTGGCACATTCCGTCGTCGTCCTGTGTCTGCGCTACATCATCGAAGGACTCACTGAAAACGACATTCTCGCTATCGATCGTTCCACTGAAGTTGCGAACTGCTCCGTTACGCGGTTCGACGTAGATGCAACGGCGGGGAAATCAGGTCGCATGATCCTCGACAGTTTCAACTTCGTAGCGCCGCTGCTGGAAGAGGGCACACAGATCACATCAGCATCGGACTCCGCTGACTCCGCTGACTCCGCTGACTCCGCTGACTCCTAGCCAGGAGGCGGGTCCAGTACGATCAACTTCACGTTGTCCGTACCAATCAACCTCAGCCACCCCACCAGCTCATTCACACGGCTCGGAAGAAATATCCCCTTCGTACCCATGAGCTCATGCCTCATGACAAGCTCGCGCCCCTGCTGTGTGTACGTCGCAGTGTACGAACCAAAGACACTCGTGGCACTCAGGCCCTTCGGCAACCGGGCGTGCCAACCGTCCGGGAGCATTACCCGGAACTCCGTAATCTCCGTACGCAGCCCAATTATCTTCGACGCATCGATGGGAAATCGTCGCACCGGGAGCGCTGCAATATCATCGGCTGCAACCGCAATGGCAACGAGACCAGCAAACGGATTATTCAGCAGAACCACTGGCCCCGCAGTCGTCGTCGCATTTGCGTCCCGAATACGAAGCCGGACATGTGCAGATACCATATAGTCACGGCCGTTGAATCCGGTTAGAGAATCGCCTTCTCCACTCGCAAAATATTTTCGCGCGACGCGACGTGCAGCGGTTACACGTTGTGTAGAATCAAGTGGTGACGCAAAAGCAGATCGCATTCCAGCAGCAAGAGCGCCCGTCGCCGCTTCATCGTAGTAGCCATTGAATTTCCCGTTCGTCGTCAACTCGCCGGTCAACTGCGTACTCTGCACATTCGACGATGGTGCATCAACCGGGATCGTCACTTCCTCACTTCTGCCGTCCGGAAAGACCAGAAGTCCAAAACCACCTTCGATATTCAATGGCAATTCACCATACGCACTGAACGACGAAGTAAGATCGGCAAAGCGATACCCACCACCCGCGAGCGGTACAGCTGCTATCTCGTGATTGAACTGCTGAGGGCTCGGCATGTCACGCTTGGCGGTTGCGTTGCTGCTCAGGAGAACCGGAAACGCGCGAATTCCAAGGTGTCCCAATGCTGCTACAAAAAGCGTTGCCTTGTCCTTGCAGTCGCCGTACCCGGTGGCAATTACAATGTCAGGCATCCGCGGCTGATAGCCCCCGACCCCGAGTTCAATTCCGACGTATCTGATATCCTGCGCAACCCAGCGATGAACGGCGCGAATTGAATCATCTCTGCTTTTCGCGCCCGCTACCAGCGAATCAACAACGTGCGATAACCTCGGCGTCGCGGCATATCTGTCCTGGGCAAGCCCAGCATACCATCGCGACACATCTGTCCACGTAATACCGCCGCCCACTCGCACGTCCATTATTACGCCGTTGGAATCTGCCGCAAATGGTTCTCGCTTGACACTCGGCGTCTGGTCCCGCGACCAGATGTAGCGCGTTCGACCGTTGTTTGTCCTGGTCACGTGCTTGAAATCCAGATTGTCTTCCCGAATTCGGGGCAGCAGCGATGATGGAACTTCCAGCGTGAAACGGGCTCGCTCGATGGAAAATCCCGGCGTGAACACATATGTCTGGGCGAAATCACCCTTCATCGCTGGCGTGTGTTCGTCGACTGTGAACGCAACGTCCAGTATCGTCCCCGGAATCACCCCGGAAAGTGATACTCTTGTGATCTTGCTGTCACTGTAAATTGGCGACGTCGAAATTGGAGCTGGTACATCCGACTCCTGGATCTGGGTCGGCGCTGCACTCACGACCGACCCGTCCGGCCTCACAACACGCAACCACTTCACAACGAACGTTTGATGCCCCGGCGAATATGTGAATTGCTGTTCACGCAGAGTCGCGGCACCTGCCTCTGTCAAAACCTGAATTACCCGCCTGAACGTCTTCACCACACCACCGTCTTTTTCGACACTCGCGGATGTTGAGTCGAAAAGCAGATGCGTGGCTTCGCCTTCGTGCGCAGCTGGGTTAACAACCAGTCTATACAGGGAATCGTCCGCCGCAGTCGGTGCCACGGCCGGTATGGTTATCCCCTGCGCTGAAACCGACGTCGCAACCGACGTCGTGGCCGCAAAAAGAAGCGTCGCTAACGTAGCTGTCGCAAGCAGCCTTTGCGTCAGGTCCACCCGCGTCGTTCGCGCAACGCCGTGATGTGCGCCGTGTGATGCCGACCGTGCCACGCATACAATGCCACTACCTCGCGAAGCGGAACAGCCCGATGGTAATCCGGGTGTACATAACAACGCTTGAAATCGTCATCGCTCATCGAGTTGAGCAATGCCGTAAAACGTTCATGTAGTTTGTCCAGAAGCCCGAGCGATACTTCTACCGGTACGATCGCGATGTCCCCGAGCCTCGCAAACGCAGCTTCGTCGTATGGCTTGATAGTCGGTGTGTCTTCAGTCAGCGCGAGCTTGCATCGAATATATGCGTTCATATGACTGTCAGGCACGTGATGCACTAGCTGTCTGACAGTCCACCCGCCATCTCGATACGGCGTATCAAATTGCTCGGTGTTCAATCCCGCCACCGACTCCCTGAACAAACCCGGCAGCGATGCAATTGCCTGAATCGACTGATCGATCGCTCGACGCGATGAATCGCCGTCGTACTTGAACACGCCTATCGGATAGCGCTGATCTACTTCTGGATTAGTCATCTGGGTGCGCCCCGTATTTTGAGAATCGCATCGTTCACGGTAGAAACGAAGTTCTGTGCGTCTTCTGGTGAAAATGAATTAAGTGCGACGCGATTATTCTGCTTCACATCCTCGAACGCCATCTTCCGACGTTCCCGATAGGCGAACTTGATCCCGCCGTCGCTGTAATGCGCGCTGTCGATTTCCGCCAATGCGTATTTCAGGCGAGTATGCAGCGCCGAGCTCACGCTTTTCTTGACGAACCGTTCGATCGCTCCAGCAACGACACTCTTTGTTTCTTCCGTGTCTTTTGCCATGTCCGTGCGTGCTATTGCCAGGACCGAATCGGTAAGTCCCATGAACACAGTATCGTTCACCAGACCAAGCTGGATTGCGCCATCATTAGTTCTGATTACAATGCTGTCTCCCGACATCCGCGCAGGCCCGTTCGACACTGAGCCGCTGCCCGTCGATCGGTCAGACTTCTGGCATGCCGCAGTCCATATCAGTAACGCCGTCGCACATCCTGTGCTGATGAACTTTCGCATCATCTTCCCGGATTCGAATTAGTCTTTGAATTAGTCACCGCTCAACCAGATAGGCGATAGGTGCTTTCAACGATTCGCTGAATATATAGCCGGCGCTAACAGCCAAACTGGCCCAGATTGGAGAGGTTCGCGTTGGAGATGTAATCACTCTGAGGCCGTGCCGGCGAGCAAGGATCCATACCCGGAACATGTGAAACGGATCACTGACAAGGACCACCGAATTCTGGTCCCTCGCACCAAGCATCTGAGCAACAGATCCAATCGATTCGCTCGTGGTCCTTCCCTCCGCCTCCAGCAGGATCGCACTCTCCGGCACGCCGTGGCGCATGGCATACGTTGCGCTCACTGCAGCCTCGCTCGTAGTGTCACGATCGCCAACGCCGCCAGTGAGCACGAGTAACGGCGCCACACGCTCATGCCACAAATCAACCGCATGATCAACCCGCGCACGCAGAACTGGCGACGGCCTGCCAGCGTATTGCGCCGCACCAAGGACGACGATCGCATCTGCCTGACCGGCTCTGTCCGCCCCGTGCCGCACTCCGTCACGCTCGGCAAAGATCAGCACCCCGGCCAACGAACTGATCCATCCAAAAAAGAACAACCCAAGAACTACAACCGCCGCGCGACGCAGCCATGATGACCGCGTGGGACGCCGTGCCAGACCGTGTGTCAGACCGTTCGCTTGCTGCGCGGTTCGGGACATTCTACAGTATAGCCCTTCGAGCTGAGCGCAGTTTTGAAAATGTCCTGCACGTCCGCCTCGCCGTGCACGAGGTACACCGGGCCCAGATGCGGCGAGGTTGCCTTGACGCCGTCGATCCACGCAGTCAGTTCCCCTCGGTCTGCATGCGCACTGTACCCGTCGATGATCTTCACCTCCGCCCGCAACGGTGTGTCCTCCCCGTAAATCCGGACGCTCGGCGGCGCCGCCTCGATCCGGCGGCCCAGCGTGCCCTCAGCCTGGTAGCCGACAAAGAGAATCGTATTCTTCGGATCGCCAGCACCACGCTGAAGGTGATGCAGTATCCGGCCGGCTTCCACCATTCCGGAGGCGGCAATGATCACCATCGGGCCCTGGGCCGTGTTCAGAGCCTTGGACTCCTCGACGCTCCGTGTAAAATGAACCTGCGGAAACTTGAACAGGTCCTTCGACTCATTGACGAGATCCTCCGTGTGGTCAAACACCTCTGGATGCATTTCGAAAACCGTCGTCGTGTCGGTCGCGAGCGGACTGTCCACATAAATCGGGATCGCCGGGATCGCCCCTTCGCGGGACAGGCCATTCAGATTGTACAACAGCTCCTGTGTACGACCGACGGCAAACGAGGGAATCAGTATCCGGCCGCCACGGGCGGCCGTGTCCCGCACTACCGCCGCGAGCTCTGCACGCGCATTCGCTGTCGATTCGTGATCGCGGTTGCCATACGTCGACTCCATGATCACGGCATCAGCGCCGGTCGGCACTACTGGATCACGAATAATCGAAAGACCGGGACGGCCGATATCTCCAGAAAAGACCAGTCGTTTGGTAGACCCTTTCTCCGTAATATCCAGCAGCACCGATGCCGAGCCTAGAATGTGTCCCGCGTCGATGTACGTGCACTTGACCCCGGGTACAACGTCAAAGGTCTTGTTGTACGGGATCCCGACCATCAATTCCTGCGTTCGGAAGGCGTCCTGCATCGTATATAGAGGCTCAACAAACTCTCTATGGTTCTTGGCCAGATGTTTGGCATCGCTCTCCTGGATGTGCGCCGAGTCCGCCAGCATTACCGCGCACAAATCCCGCGTCGCGGCTGTAGCGAAAATCGTCCCGGAGTAACCCATCCTCACCAGATACGGTAGGCGCCCGGAATGATCGATGTGCGCGTGCGAAAGCACGACCGCATCAATCTCCCCTACATCCACAGGAAGTGTCTTGTTCTTCGCAGCAGATTCGCTTCGCCTGCCCTGAAACATCCCGCAGTCGAGAATCACAACCTTCCCATTCACGCGCAGGATATGGCACGACCCGGTAACCTCTCGAGCGGCTCCGTAAAACTCGATTTCCATATTAGTGTCTGATTGCTACTATATTGAAGGGAAAACTGGAACCACGCTTCAAGTAATGCCTCAACCTTCAGCTGAGCGGCAAAAAATCAGGATCAACTGCTCGCCCCGTTCGCTGATCAGGGTAGGCTCCCAGCCACCCCGGCTGCGCTCGTTCAATAGATCGGTCAGCGTATCTTCATTCTCACGCGTGTGCCGCGTAAGCTTGACCATGACAGCTTGATATTCTTTCATAGAGATTATATGGAGTTCCCGAACCTAACTATTATCCGCCACCCGCTCGTTCTCCACAAGCTGACCTTGCTCAGGGATCGACGGACACCCACCAAGATCTTCAAGGAACTGGTGGATGAAATAGCGACATTGATGGCTTATGAGGCCACAAAGGATCTGGCTCTCGAGCCGCGTAGCGTGGACACTCCGCTGGAACATGCCACTGGCCATCACATCAGCGGAAAGAAGCTGACACTGGTTCCAATATTGCGCGCCGGCCTCGGAATGGTGGAGGGCGTACTGAGACTCGTTCCATCGGCTCGGGTTGGTCACATTGGCCTCTACCGCGATCATGAAACGCTCCAGCCGGTCGACTACTACTTCAAGATTCCAGGTGACGCCGCTGAACGTGATTTCTTCCTTCTGGATCCAATGCTCGCGACTGGTGGAAGCGCGGCAGCTGCAGTTACGTCGCTCAAGCGCACGGGAGCCAATCGCATTCGTTTCCTCTGCCTGGTGGCTGCTCCTGAAGGTGTTCAGAAGCTTCTCGATGCGCACCCGGATGTGCAGATATACGCCGCGTCCCTGGATCGTGAACTGAACTCGGTCGGCTACATACTACCGGGCTTGGGCGATGCCGGAGACAGACTTTTTGGAACCCGCTAGCACCACTGTCAAACGTTCGGGTCGATAGAATCCGCTTGTTGTCCGGCTATACAAACCACTCACGCGGATCGGTCTGCTGGCGATGGGCAGCATCGGCTATCCATTGCTGGGCCTCGGGATCGATAACCTCGTCGGCTACCAGATCAAACCACGCATTCGCTTGAGTCAGGTCGCCAATGCGACGCCACAGTTCGCCAACCAGGTAAGCAAGGACTGCTCGGTCTTCTCTCGGGACGGAATCGTAAAATTCCAGCGCCTGTTCGAATGACCATGCCGCCAGTCTCCTGAAATATCGCTCGGCTTCCACGTCGCCCTCATCTACACAGCACCAGGCAGCTCGAAGCCAGAGATCACCAATGTGTCGCGGATCCGCACTCTGCCATTCAGCGACCTTCGCAGCCGCTTCATATTTTTCCGAGCCAGTGGCAGCACTCTGTGCACGAGGCGATAGTTCACTCCAGACACGCTCTCTTACTTGTGGACTGATGTCTGTCTGGTCCGTAAAATCCCGCTCTGCACCCGAATAACCACACCGGTCGCACATATGCACCTGGTATGCCCACGGTTGCGCTCCAGCAGCGCGCTCGTGAAAGTCTGTCCGCTTCCCACCAAACCAGTTTGTCGACACCACCGTCTGTGACGGAAATTCGTGGTTGCACGACGGACACCGTAGCTCGATCTTGCGCAACGCAGTCATGAACTCTCCTTTTGCCTCTCTCTCCCGCCTTATGGGAATTTCTGTGCCACAACGCCGGTTTGCCCGGCATCTCCTCCGCCCGGCGCTCCGTAACGCCAGCGTCGGACAAGCGGCCGGATGGTTCGCCAGAACAAGAAATCTGGATGACTTCGCTGTTGACTCTTGTAGTGCATTTGCGAACGCGGTATTTTCTTGGCGCCGATGCTGATCAACTTGCTCCCCGATTTTTTCGCCGTTATTGACAGCACAGATCGCGTCGCTGCGTACATGCGCTACTTCGAAGCGCATCGCCGAATTCT
>JBDTAW010000116.1:0-1820 GCA_039924445.1 Gemmatimonadaceae bacterium | reverse complement strand
GTCGCCGGCGCAAGTGGCGGTCCGCCCGACTACTTGCAGCTCACGCCCGCGTACTACACGAATCTCACCCAGGCGAGATCCAGGGGATTCGAAGGTGAAGTCAACGCGTTGCTCCCATTTGGCCTGACAGGATCGGCGAGCTACACGCAGACGATTGCCCGGGTTTACGCCGTTCCTGCCGGATACACCGGAACACAGCCCGGTACCGCTTTGCTACGTCGTCCGAGCCATTCGGGGACAGCGTCTCTCTATTACGGACAGTCGAATGCCTGGGGCCTGGGTGCATCGGCGCAGTATGTAGGCAAGCGGCCGGACATGGATTTCTCGCAATACCCATCTCCTACGGTCACGCTTCCTTCGTATGTAAAACTCGGACTGTCCGGAAGTGTTCGCGTGCTTCACTCGAATGCAACGAGCGTATCGATTACTGCGCGAGTCGACAATGCACTGGACAGGAAGTATCAGGACGTGTTCAAGTTCCCGGCGCCGGGCCGCGCGGTGTTTATTGGAGCGCGTATCTCAGCGTCCAGGTAGCGTCGCTGTAACAGTGCGATAGTCGGGGATTAGATTCCAGCGATGCCGCTGCTCGTCACGCAGGCGATTGTTCTTCATGCTTTTGATTATCTGGAATCCTCTCGCGTACTTCGCCTCATTACGCGAGAGGGTGGTGTTATGTCGGTGATTGCGAAGGGTGCTCGGCGGACACGCGGCCGCGTTGGTACCGGCGTGGATCTGTTTGCTGAAGGCGAGGCGCAGATATACGTGAAGGCAACCAGGGATCTGCACACCCTTGGAGCCTTCGACGTGAGTTTTTCGCGCGCCGGTCTGGCGCTCGAAATGACACGGTTCACGGCAGCGTCCGCACTGGCGGAGTTGACTCTTCGGATCGCTGGTGACGAGGCGAATGTGGAGATGTTCGATGGGCTGTCGGCCACTCTTGATACGATATCCGTAGCCTCTGACGGGACTGTCGCGGAGCGCGCGCTCGCCGGAGCCTGGCAGATTATAGCGGATGCCGGGTTTACGCCCGCACTTGACGATTGTGCCGCTTGTCATCGGGCGCTTCCCTTCGATTCGAGTGTCGGATTTTCGCACCCTGCCGGTGGGGCGCTATGCGACAACTGCGCTGGGCGGATACCCGTTGTGCGGCGACTTCCGTCTGAGGCGCGTGCGGTATTACGCGACTGGCAGGCGGGGCGGCCCGGGCCATCGCTGTCTCAGGCCGAAGTCAGGGCCCATCAGCGTCTGCTGCGGGAGTTTATCCGCGAGCACGTGACGTCCGACGACCGCCCGTTGCGCGCGTTCGCAGCATGGGAGACCGGCTTCGGCTCCAAGCCTGCCGGAGCGGCCTGAACGCGTCTGCCGCAGCGGGGATTGCGGCCTGCGGAGCAAGTGGTCTGGCGCGACTACTGCATTATGTCTGGCGGAAAGCGGATCTGAAACCTCGAGGGGCGACTGCGCGTCCCTTCACTGGCAACCGTTCATGACCAGAGCTTCCGCTCCGGCGATTTGCCTTCATGCCGGGGCCGGGAACTTCCGCGCTGGATGCGGTGTTCTGAAAAGTCTGGGGTTGTACGGGTCGCTTTGTGTTGATGCCAGTCGGGCATTCATCGCGACGCGAACAATTGTGCGAAACGGCTCTAGCCTTTCCGTTGCGTCCGCTATATCTTCGCGGGTAGGACCGTTGTTTAACTCGAACACCCGTTCAGGAGTCAGTTCAAGAAACCTTTTCTAGTCAGCCTGGAGTTGAAAAATGAAGTTGCGTTGGGCGGCACTCATCGGGGTGCTCGCATTCAGCGCGCTCGCACCGAGATCCGCGT
>JBDTAW010000115.1:0-8201 GCA_039924445.1 Gemmatimonadaceae bacterium | reverse complement strand
GGCACTGCGGGTCAACTTCAGGAACTGTCGCTCGAGCCCGGGCAGTATGTGCAGGCCGGTACGATCCTCGCAAAGGTCGCGCAACCTGGCCGGCTGAAGGCGGTGCTGCAAATACCCGCGACGCAGGCGAAGGATATTCAGATCGGACAGGTTGCGTCGATTGATACGCGGAACGGGCTAATTCCGGGTCATGTCATTCGGATTGACCCTGGTGCGCATGACGGGACGGTAGCGGTAGATGTCGCGCTCGACGGGGCATTGCCGAAGGGAGCGCGCCCGGACCTCAGCGTTGATGGAACGATCGAACTGGATCGTTTGCGCAACGTGCTCTACGTCGGACGTCCTGCATACGGCGATCCCGGAACTGTAGTCGGATTGTTCCGACTTTCCAAGGATGGCAAGGAAGCGCAGCGCGTGAGCGTGAAATTGGGACGCGCCTCCGTCAACATGGTTGAGATCCTTAACGGTTTGAACGCCGGGGACAAGATCATCACATCTGACATGTCCGGGTCCGATAGCCAGAGTCTCGTGAGGTTGAAATAATGGCACAACAGACAATTAGTACCGCCGCTGTCGCTGAGTGTTTCTTATGACGGGAATCGGTCGCGATCTTCGTTACGCAATGCGGATGCTGCTACGCAGCCCCAGCTTCGCCATTACCGTCGTCGTCATCCTTGGGCTCGGCATCGGCTCGATGACGGCCATCTTTACCGTGGTCAACGGCGTACTCTTCCAACCGCTGGCTTATCCGCAACCAGATCGGATTGTTGCGTTGCAGGAGCTGAGCTCAAAGGGCCACCCGATGCGTGTTGCGGGCCCGAACTTCACTGACATTCACGAGCAGAGCCGCAGCTTCAAGGCACTGGCGGAAGTCAGCAACATGGGGCCGGTCACGGTACTCGGTGCGGCCGAGCCGCAGCGGAGCAGAGAAGTTCTCGTTTCGCAGGATTTCTTTCGCGTAATGGGAGTACAGCCGACGCGCGGTCGTGCATTTCTACCGGAGGAACAGGTATCCGGAGGTGCGCCGGCGGTTATTGTAAGCCACGCGTTCTGGAAACGCGCGCTGGCCGGCGGCTCCATAGCTGGAAAGACGCTGAGCTTTGACGGCCGAGTCTACTCCGTCATCGGTGTGATGCCTGAGGGATTCGACTATCCGCGCGGAGTTGAACTGTGGACAGCTGCAGGAATCGAAGCGCCGCGCTCCAGTCGCACGGCGCACAACTGGTCTGTACTGGGACGCCTGGCGGACGGTGTCTCGTTGCAGCGTGCTCGCAGCGACGTCAGCAACATCGCGCGCCGGCTCAAGGCTCAGTACGGCAGTGACATCGAAATGGTTGACGCGTCGCTCGTTCCGTTGCGGGATCAGATGGTCGGAAATGTTCGCACGCCGCTGCTCGTCTTCCTCGGCGCGACCGCAGTACTATTGCTGATCGCCGTCGCAAATGTCAGTAATCTGCTGCTCGCGCGTCTCGCAGTGAGACGTCAGGAGATTGCAGTGCGTGTTGCGCTCGGTGCCGGCTTCCGTTCGCTCATTCAGCAGTTGATGGCGGAATCACTCGTGCTGAGCCTCGTGAGCGGAGCCGCGGGAGTATTGCTGGCGTACGTCGGCACTGCACTGCTCCTTGCGTTCAGCCCCAGTTACATACCGAGAATGGGTGACGTGAGCGTCGATGGAAGGGTGGTGCTCTTTGCCCTCGGTGTCTCGATCATTGTCGCAATTGCGCTTTCAGTAATGGCTGCATTCAGTGGCGTGCCAGAAGACATTCGTGGAGCGCTGGCCGGTGGACAGCGCACGCTCGCCGGGAGCGGCTCTGGTCGAATCGCCCGTGATACACTTGTCGTGGTGCAGACGGGCCTCACCCTGGTGCTGCTAGCCGGCGCGGCGTTGATGGGCCGCAGTATTCTGCACCTGCTCAAGGTAGACACCGGTTTCCGGACTGACGGTGTGCTTGTGATGAATGTCGCTGCGACATCGCCGGACGACAACGCTCGCGTCCGCTCGTTTGAAGAGCAGCTTCTTGCGCAACTCCGAGCGACGCCCGGCGTTCGGGCTGTGGGCGCCATCAGCAGTTTCCCGCTGCAGGACGATGGCTCAAACGGTACGTATCTGCTGCTCAACACACCGGATGAGATCAAGACGATTGACGAGTTCAGCGCGCTTGCAAAGGATCCGTCGCGGAGTGGCAATGCCAGCTGGCGCGTTGCGAGCGCTGGATATTTCGACGCGATGCACATTCCTGTCGTTCGAGGCCGGGTCTTTGACGGGAGCGATGCCTCTGATGCTGACGTGACTGCCGCAGTGGTGAGCGAATCGTTTGCCAAACGCCAATGGCCGAGCCAGGATCCACTCGGCAGGCTGATCCAGTTTGGAAACATGGACGGCGACATGCGCGCGCTCAGAATAGTGGGAGTAGTAGGAGACGTACGCGCGACCTCGATCTCGCAGCCCCCGGATCCAACGCTGTATGCCTACTCTCGGCAGCGACCTGGCAGCATGGGAGAATCGCACATCGCCATCTGGACCAGTGGCGACCCCAACGCGCTGATCCCAGCGGCGCGTGCCGCGCTCAAGAAGGTGGACGCGAATGTGCCGCCCACGTTCAGCACCGTTGAACAAGTCATCGGCAGCTCGACTTCAGACCGTCGGTTCAGCTTTCTCCTGCTCGGCGTCTTCGGTGTGACTGCGCTTGTGCTCGCAGTGGCTGGCATGTACGCCGTCGTGTCGTACCTCGTAACTCAGCGAACTCGGGAGATTGGGGTACGCATCGCGTTCGGCGCACACGGCGCTGATGTTCTGCGCCTTGTGATGGGACGCGGCGCAGCCCTCGCCTCAATCGGGATCGGACTCGGATTGCTCGCCGCCGTTGCACTAACCCGTGTGTCAGCGAGTATGCTGTACGGGATTACCGCGACTGATCCTGTCGCGTATGTGGCTGGCGCGTTGCTGCTCGCGACAGTGGTCATTGTCGCGAGCTATGTACCCGCACGGCGTGCAGCGATGTTGAATCCGACCGAGGCGTTGAGGAACGAATGAGTAATACAACAACCAATGACCGAGTAAATCAAATGACAGCTTCACCAACCGCGCCATCCACTGCAGAATCGCGCAAATCGCTCATCAAGCTCGACGGCGTAACCAAGGTATACTACACGGATGAACTGGAGACGCATGCGCTATCCGGAATTCAGCTTGATATTCTGGAAGGTGAATACGTCGCTATCGCCGGCCCATCCGGCGGTGGCAAGACCACTTTGCTCTCGATACTAGGTCTGCTCGATTCACCCACGAGCGGTGTGTACCTGCTCGGTGGGCAACCTGTGGAATCGCTCAGTCGATCGCAGCGCGCGGATGTTCGCAACCAGCGCATCGGCTTCATCTTCCAGGCGTTCAACTTGATCGGCGATCTCACAGTTTATGAGAACGTCGAGCTGCCGCTCACGTATCGTGGCATGCCTGCCGAGGAGCGGCGGAAGCGAGTGAACGGAGCGCTCGAGCGCGTAGGGATGTCGCACCGCACGAATCACTACCCGGCACAGCTATCCGGCGGTCAGCAACAACGCGTTGCAGTCGCGCGCGCGGTGTCGGGCGATCCACTGATTCTTCTCGCGGATGAACCGACGGGTAACCTGGATTCGGCGAACGGCGAAGCGATCATGGAGCTACTTGCGGAGTTGCACGCGAACGGCGCGACTATCTGCATGGTGACGCACGATCCGAGATTCGCGCGACACGCCGATAGAACTGTGCATCTGTTCGACGGCCGTATTGTGGAAGAGGAGCGCGGCGAGCGAGCCGCAACGGATCAGCAGGAGCTGCGCGAGAGTGGTTTCGGTGTTGCTTGATTGCATTTCCAGGGTGTGAATAATGTTTCACGGTACAAAAGCAGTTCTGATGGCTGTGCTCGTATGTTGCGCAGTGGATCTTGCGGGTGCTCAAACGGCAACGCAATCAAGCGCAGTACTCACTATGGCCCAGGCTGTATCACTTGCCGCCCGCAATAATCCCGATTATCTCGCGACGCGCAACAACCGACGTAACGCTTCCCTGGAGGAACGTGCCGCCTACGGTGCACTCCTCCCGAAACTGAGTGCCTCGATATCCGGTCAGTATCAGCAGGGTGGTCAGCAGTTCTTCAATGGTGTGTCGCTCAGTGCGAACAGTGATGTGTTGCAGTCTCAATACGACATTGGCGTTCAGTACAGCATCAACGCCGGCTCATTCATAGCGCCGAGGGTGCAGCGGGCGAGTAGCCGAGCGGTGGATGCTGATATTGCTGGTGCGGCATCGACCCTCTCGGCGCTCGTCAAGCAGGACTATTTGACGGCGCTTCAGAGCCTTGCGCAGGCGGAGTTGCAGGATTCGCTCGTTGCGAACGCGGCGATCCAATTGCAGCTTGCACAGGCTCGGCAACAGGTCGGTACTGGAACGCTGCTGGACGTGCGGCGTGCCGAAGTGACTTTGAGTCAGCAGAAGGTCGCGCTACTGAAAGCGCGCAACCAGAACGATATCGACAAGCTTCGGTTGTTTCAGCAGATGGGAGTCGACGAACCGCAGAACACGACACTCGTCAGTGATCTGAAGGTTGGTGATCCATTGCCGGCACTGGACACTATCCTGGCACTGGCGCGCCGACAGAATCCCGGAGTTGTGGCGCTGAGGGCTCGTGAGAGTGTCGCTGATCTGACTGTGGCAAAGGAGAAGACTGAGTACACGCCGACGCTTTCGGTGAGTACCGGGCTCGGTGGATACACCTACCAGTATCGCGATGCCAACTTTCTCGTTACCCAGGCGGAGGCGAGCACCGCCGGCGCGCGTTCGAGCTGCATTGCCACACAGGAAGTGCGGCAGGCCGTGGGGTTGTCGAACACACTGTCACAGTGCAGCTCGATCCAGTTCACAAACGCCGACGCGGCACAGCTCAGAGCGCTGAATTCACAGTTTCCATTCTCGTTCACGCGCGCCCCAGCCAGTGTGTCAGCGCAGCTCTCGCTTCCGATCTTCGACGGATTTTCCCGGGAGCAGCGTGTTCAGGAGGCTCAGGTAGCGAGGGAAAATGCGCGCTACAAGGAGAAATCCAGCGAACTGGCTTTGAACGCGGACATCAGGTCCGCGTATCTGTCGCTTGAAACGGCGCAGCAGACCGTCGCACTGCAGCAGGAAAACGCCACCAAAGCTCGTGCGGAGCTCGACTTCGTCCAGAATGAGTACGGCGTCGGGCTCGCGACGTTCGTAGACCTGACTACGTCGAGGGCAGCATACGCTCAGGCGGAGGCCGATCGCATCAACGCCGTGTACAATTACCACAAGGCCTTCGCAGCGCTCGAGAGCGCGGTTGGGCGGCCGCTGCGGTAAGGCGCCCCTGATTCCGTCGGGCAGATTGGCGGATTACCCAACTTCAGGTAATCTTAAGTCAAGTAATTGGAAGGGGAAGCCGAACACACGATGCCAACGATTCTCATCGCGGACGATCAGCCTGACATAATCGAAGCCCTGCGTCTCCTGCTCAAGGGCGCCGGTTTTCAAATCGAGACGGCGCGTTCTGTCGCCGGTATTCTGGCTGCCGTAGAGAGACAGGCGCTCGATGCTGTCGTCATGGATCTCAATTATACGCGTGACACGACGTCGGGCAGAGAAGGCCTCAACGCAATCCAGCGAATCAGGGAACTGGATGATGCACCACCTATCATCGTCATGACCGCATGGGGGAGTGTCGACGGCGCTGTAGAAGCGATTCGGCAGGGTGCGTCGGACTACATCGAAAAACCGTGGGACAATACGCGGCTGCTCACCACTATCAAAACGCAGGTGGAGCTCGGGCGCGCCGTGCGTGCGGGTCGGCAGCTCGAGCGGGAGAATCGCGCACTCAAGCGCTCGGGGATGCCGGATCTGATCGCGTCGTCTGCGCGCATGCGACCGGTGCTCGACATGATGGAGCGCGTCGCGCCATCCGATGCGAACGTTCTGATAACCGGAGAGCATGGTACCGGGAAGGAAGTCGTTGCGCGTTGGTTGCACGCTGCGTCACCTCGTGCACGCTCGGCTTTTGTCGCAGTCAACATGGGCGGGCTGTCGGACGGCGTATTCGAGAGCGAGCTGTTCGGTCATGTGAAGGGCTCGTTTACAGACGCGAAGACGGATCGCGCAGGACGCTTTGAACTTGCTGATCGCGGAACACTGTTTCTCGACGAGATCGTGAACGTCCCGCTCAACCTTCAGTCCAAGTTGCTGCGTGTCCTGCAGACTCGCGAGGTCGAGCGCGTGGGATCATCTCGGCCGAGGATGATCGATGCTCGTGTGATTTCGGCGACGAATGTCGATCCACGCGAGGAAGTCACAGCGGGGCGGTTCCGCGAGGATCTATTGTTTCGGCTGAACACGATAGAACTGAAATTGCCGCCACTGCGTGAGCGCAGGGAGGATATTGCGGCCCTTGCCGCGCATTTTCTCAATCGACAATCCGCACGCTACGACAAGAAGCTGGCCGGTTTTGACCAGTCGGCGATGCAGGCGCTGATGGAGCACTCGTGGCCCGGTAATATTCGCGAGTTGGAGCATACCATCGAGCGCGCGGTTCTTCTCGCGACAGCGGACATGGTACGCGGAACCGATCTCGCCCTGAGCGATCGTGGTGCATCCACTGCGCAGCGACTGGAGGAACTCACGTTGAACGAAGCAGAGCGTACGCTCATCCAGAAGGCGCTCGCTCGACACGAGGGCAACGTCAGTCATGCTGCGAAGGCGCTTGGGTTGAGCCGCAGCGCGTTGTATCGCCGCATGTCGGCGCATGGCCTCTGACGGCAAGCTGATAGGATCGGAGCGCGGCGCCGTACACTTCGAGCGTCGCGTTCTGTGGCTGGCGATCGCCGTTGCACTGCCGAGTGCGGTTCTCGCATTCGTGTTGTTATGGAGCGGATCGCTTGCATTGGTAACGCGCGCCTCGCTTACTGCCGCCGTACTCGTTGCCTGGTTTGCGCTCGCATTCGCGCTTCGGGCGTACGTTGTTCATCCGCTGCGAACATTATCCAATCTCGCTGCAGCGTTACGTGAGGGAGATTTCTCGGTGCGCGCCCGTGGTGCGAGCACCGGCGACGCGCTCGGGCTCGCATTGCTCGAGTTCAATCGGCTGGGCAGCATACTGTCCGATCAGCGGCTGACCGCACTCGACGCATCGGCGCTTGCACGCGCTGTCATGCGCGAGATCAACGTCGCCGTGTTTGTGTTCGACGAGGACACTGTCCTGCGGTTGATCAACCGCGCCGCAGAACGGCTCATTGGCCAGCCATCAGAGCGCGCAATCGGCAAGACGGCCTCGGCGCTCGACCTTGAGGAATGTCTCGTGGGCGACCCCGAACGGGCGTTCGAACGTGAATTTCTGCCCGGGGTGAGCAAGTGGCAGCTACGGCGCACGACTTTTCGGCAGGGCGGCCGGCCGCATCAGTTGGTGGTGCTCGCCGATCTGCGGCGCGCGCTGCGCGAGGAGGAGCGGATGGCCTGGCAGCGACTACTCCGCGTGCTTGGTCATGAGATCAACAACTCGCTCGCGCCAATACAGTCGCTGTCGGATACGCTGCGCGAGCATGTGAAGCGCGAACCGCGACCGGCCGACTGGCAGCAAGACCTGGATCGCGGGCTTGAGGTTATTGGTGGCCGCTCTGCATCGCTCGCGAGGTTCATGGCATCGTACACGCTGCTCGCCCGGATGCCGGCTCCGACCTTCGCGCCAATCAAGGTGGCCGACTGGATCGCGCGAATTGCGCGGATGGAGACGCGGCTCAAGGTGGCCGTGGAGCGAGGGCCTGCAATCATTATAGATGCCGATGCAGACCAACTCGATCAGTTGCTGATCAACATCGTGCGGAACGCGGCCGACGCGTCGCTTGAGACCGGCGGCGGTGTGACGATAAGTTGGACCGGCGACGGTTCGTACCTCGATGTCTCTGTTCGTGACGAGGGTTACGGTCTGCCGGAGACATCGAACCTCTTCGTTCCGTTCTTCACGACCAAGCCTGGCGGGTCGGGAATCGGGCTGGTACTGAGTCGGCAGATCGCGGAGGCGCATGGCGGAAGTCTCGCGCTGATCGACGGGCGTGGCTGTGAGGCCAGGGTGCATCTGCCGGTGCGGCGGATTCCATAAGCCGCAGGCCGCGCAAAATTATTTTGGTAGCGTGTCGATCTGGTGAGTGTTCGCGCGACGCGTATA